>JBCBWB010000181.1:0-9938 GCA_039817275.1 Cyanobacteria bacterium J06648_1
CAAAACTACCTTTGACTACTAGTAGCTGATCTGTTTGCTGCTTATGTACAAAAAGGTAGTTTTGTCTTGGTGGTTTTGTATGATCGCGCCTATCAATATATTCCGCTAACAGAAGAAATTCCCCAGGTAGTGACTATCCCCAGAGGGATTTTACACGGTTCAATTAACTTTAGCGATCGCGATTGTTTACTAGTTAATGCTGTATTACGCCATGGTGAACCTAGTCCCAAAGACTATCAGCCAATGAAAAAACCTTTTCCATATGATTTAGATCAGGCAAGAATTAATTGGGAACGAGCAACGGCAAAAATTGCGGCTTAAGGTCTAATTACTGATTACTGATTACTGATTACTGATTACTAACTATTTCGTTGATTGAAATCAGAATATAGCCCTTGAAGGATCTAAAGCTAGCAAGGATGTGAGATGATATTTGTCTTTGCAACTGGGTATTTTAGACTAATGGAATGTGCAATTATCAGCCGTGCAGGACAGGTATTGGCGAGAGGAAAACTGATCCTGCAAGCAGAAGAGTCAGGAACTCGTTTGAATCTAAAAACAAGAGGGGGCAAGCTGATCGAGGGTGGCTTTGTCGGTGATGATGGAGATCTCGATACGGCTAGCGAAGTTTTATTTGCCAACTGCTTCGAGACTTGGCGCATGACAGGATTGACTCTCAAGGTGGTAATTAGTGCTTAACTTGATTTTGTGTTGGGCAACTCAGCACCACACTGCTTACAAAAAAGAGCATCTGGTTCATGACGTGATAAGTCACAGCTAGGGCATTTTTGCTCGACCAGATTAGCTGTTTTAACTACCTGAGCGATTAGTTCACTCAGCTGCCAAGGAATAAACAAGACTCCTGTAAAAATCATCAACACGGTCATAAATCTGCCCGCTTGAGAGAGGGGAGTTACGTCACCGTAACCTACCGTAGTCATTGTCACTACGACAAAATAAAAGGCATCAAAAAAATTTTCCAGGCTAGCGTTATCAATCTGATGCTCTACCTGATAAATTAAGCCTGCATAGACAAAAATCAGGGTAAATAGAGTCAAAAAAATACGTACAAAAACAACGCTGTCTTCAGTTTTAAAGCCCAGAATCTTCTTTTCAATTTGCCAGAAACGGACAATGCGTAAGATCCGAAACCAGCGAAAGATTCTGATAAAGCGAATATCTGTCCACCCGAAGAATAAGGGTAAGATAGCAATTAGATCGATAAAGCCAAAGAAACTGAAGAGATATTTTTTAGGGCTTGCTGTTGACCACAAACGTAAAATATATTCGACTGCAAATACAATTAAAATAATCCAGTCGATAATAGCTAAATCTGCCTTGATTTCTGGGCTGATAGGGTAAGTTTGAGCGACAAAAATAGCCGAAGATAAAAAAATAAAGCTCAAGATAAGCAAATTGAGGCTTAGACCAATATTGCTATCGGTATCATCGAGATAAAAAGCAACTTTCTGGCGTAATGACAGGCTTTTTAGTTCGGTTTCTCTTTGGGCTATCTTACTTTCTACTGGCACTTTTATTTAGTGAATTTGGTTGTGAATAAGTATTGGCAGAGTTATCTCAATCAAGAATCTATCATCTCTCTCTAAAGTAAATCGATAACTGAGAACAATTGCGACAATTTGCATTATTAGCATCTGGTCACAATTAATCAATCTAGTTTAAATCTAATTTGCAAATCATAGTTTAGATTCTGGATAAATGTATGGTAGAAGTCTCCAGGGCTAACTAACCTAAATGCTCGGTAAGTTTTTTAAATCAACGAGAACTAAGATGATCAATACGAAAGATATCGTAGCCAATTGAATAAATTGCTGATTACAATGCGATAAACTGATTTTCCTCTCCGCGCCAAACATTATGACTCAGACTATGACTCAAGCCCTACTGTCGGTCAACCAGCTTCGAGTGGCATATCCCCGTCAAGCATCAGGAAATTTGGTCTGGGCAGTAGATGATGTTTCTTTTGAGCTTAAGCCTGGAGAGAAAATGGGACTAGTGGGGGAGTCTGGCTGTGGCAAATCTACTTTGGGACGGGCAATTATGCGCCTCCTGCCCGAAGGAAGTCAGGTATCGGGCAAGGCTATTTTTGAGGATAAATCGGTTTTTGAGCTGAATAAAGCTGAATTACGTCAGTTTAGGGGAGAAGTTGTTGCTCTGGTATTTCAGGATCCAATGACACGTTTAGATCCGCTGATGACAATTGGCGATCACTGTTTGGAGACGATCGCCGCCCACCAGCCAGAGTTATCAAAGTCTGCCGCCAAGCAGCTAGCATTAGAGACTTTAGAAACGGTTAAAATTCCTGCCAACCGTTGGGGGCAGTACCCCCATGAGTTTAGTGGCGGCATGCGTCAAAGAGTGGCGATCGCTCTGGCGCTGTTGCTCAACCCCAAGATTATTGTGGCAGACGAACCCACAACCAGCCTAGACGTAACGGTTTCAGCCGAGATTTTGGACGAGCTGACTCGTCTCTGTAGCGAACGAGATATGGGCTTGATCTTAATCTCTCACGATTTAGCCATGGTCGGAGAATATTGCGATCGCATTGCCGTGATGTATCAGGGAAAAATGGTGGAAACGGGTGATGTTAAAGCTATTTTCCATCGTCCCCAGCACGAATATACGAAGTCTCTATTAAACGCTGCACTATTGCTACAGGGAGCAGAGAACACGGTTCAGGAAACCTCGCTGACAAAGCCTATTTTGCAGGTTTCCCAGCTTAAGCAGTATTTTACTCTAGAGACAAACTTAATTCAGCAAATATTCTCGCAGCAAAAAGGGACTCAAATCAAAGCTGTGGACGATGTTAGCTTCGATCTTTATCCAGGAGAAATTTTGGGGCTAGTAGGAGAATCTGGCTGTGGTAAAAGTACTCTTTCGCGGACGATCTTGCAGTTGCTCAAGCCCACTGCGGGGAAGGTTGAGTTTCTGGGGCAGGATTTAACTACCCTGGATTCAGCCGCAATGCGGAGTCAGCGCCGACAGCTACAGATGGTGTTTCAAGATCCCCATGCCTGTCTTAACCCCTTGATGAACGTGGCGCAGAGTATTGCCGATCCTTTGTTAATCCACAAGCTGGCTACTCCCAAAGAAGCCCAGCAGCAGGTAGAAATGATGCTGACTAAAGTTGGTTTAACTCCCACCGCCGAATATTCCCGCCGCTATCCCCACGAATTATCGGGTGGACAACAGCAGCGGGTGGCGATCGCCAGAGCCTTAATTACCAAGCCTAAGCTAGTAATCTGCGATGAACCAGTGAGTATGCTCGATGCAACGGTGCAAACCCAGGTATTAGAGCTAATGCTGGCTTTAAAAGCGGAATTCGACCTTACTTACTTATTCATTACCCACGATCTTTGGGTCGCCAGATTCTTTTGCGATCGCATTGCCGTGATGAATTCTGGTCGCATTGTGGAAATCGCCTCAACGGCAAAGATCTTTACCCAGGCAGAGCATCCCTATACCCAAAAGCTGCTCTCCGCCGCACCGTTGCTTGCCCAGCAGGATTAGTTTGAGGTATTGGATTTCGCGCTGAGACGGACGCGAAGCGCAGCCCCATTGGGGCAGATCGCTCTGGCGAGCTGGGTGCGAAGCACCGCCCTTTAGGGCTAAGACGCAAAAGTTTTTCATTTGCTTGACTTAATTGCTTAACGCTCGAATGGTTGAATTTGAGGAGCGCGTTTGATATTATCCCGATCAATTAGCTGGGCAGTTTGGGCAGGAGCTATCATTTCTACCGCTGCTTTCTTGGGTTTCTTTTTGCCGACGGGCGGAATTTCTAATAAATCCCTCGCCCCTGTAAGCCCCTGTCCAATAAAGAGCAGCAGTGCTAGACAGTTGAGGGCGATATGGAGATTCCGCATTGCCAAACTGCGATAGATATCGTCGAGAATGGCGATCGACATAATCATGAGAAGGGATACGGCAATTCCATAGTAGTGATGAGACCAATACCATTCATCCGCTAAGCGCCAGACTCCTTCTTGTTCGCCAATAATAACTAGACCCATGCCCGTTAGAGTGGCAAACACACCGCGCCATAGCTTTGGTTTAGCCTGTAACAGCAAGACGAGAGAAGCGATCGTTGCTGCAAACATTAACAGAATTAATATTGCCTGGGGATTATTTTTAGTCCACAGACCTTTTTTAATAAAACTCTTATAAATAATTGAATATGCTAGGGCAATGAGGGACACCACCACCACGCTAGCCGCTAGCCAGCGACCAACTTTTACGTGTTCTCTGCCCACAGTAGGAGGAATTTTGTTTTTGTCTTTTTTGGCAGCCAAACGACGCTGACGGGTTTGCCAAGCAAAATTAGTCACAATCCCCACCATGGGAAACACGAATATTACGACTAAGGCGGGATGGATTAAAGCAACCAGGTCTTGACTTCCTAAGTAGGTAAAAGCAAGATACTTCGATTGAGCAACTGTAGCCCAGAGATGTATATTCATAGTGTCTATGAGATAAATTCTAGATAAATTCTTAATTAGTCAAGAGAACACTCAACCCATTCTCAGCAAGTTAAAACACAATTATGAAAACAGACTGAATTTCTGCTGAATTCTTATCCCGATCTTAAAATGTGCGACCAGCTTGAGAACCAAATCTTAGAGACTTCTTTGGATTTGCGTAATGTATTGGTAATTATCCCCGTCAAAGATGAAGCAGAAACGATCGCCGCAGTAATTGAGAATTTACACAGTTTTGGTCTGACAAGAATTCGCGTCGTGGATAACGGCAGTAGCGATCGCAGTAGCGAAATTGCTCAAGCTGCGGGGGCTGAAGTTTTAGTTGAACCTCAAGCTGGCTATGGAAGGGCTTGCTGGCGAGGTCTACAGGGACTAGCCCCAGAAATTGCCTGGATTTTGTTTTGTGATGGTGACGGCAGCGACGAGCTAAGCTGTATTCCTAAAATGCTTGAGCTACGGCAGCAGTATGATTTGATTTTAGGCGATCGCCGCGCTACGGCTCAGGGTAGGGCGGTTATGACCCCCGTACAGCATTTTGGTAACGGTTTGGCAGGCTGGTTAATAAATTGGGGTTGGGGATATAAATATCACGATTTGGGACCTCTACGGCTGATCAATCGTTCCAAATTAGAGCAGATCGCCATGACGGATCGGGGGTTTGGCTGGACAGTAGAAATGCAGGTACGGGCGACGGAAGAAGATCTCAAAATTTGTGAGATTCCTGTTAACTATCGTCCCCGTCAGGGAGGGAGATCGAAGATTTCGGGAACGATCTCTGGCAGTCTGCAAGCTGGCACAATTATTTTGAGTACCTTGGGGAAACTCTATCTAACTAGACAGCTAAGAAATAATAAGAACAATAATTCTTTGGCTCCAAAACCCCATTCGGCTCAAAACTCAAGTCTGAGATCCCATCTTCTGCTTTGGCTGAGTATATTGGGTCTACTCATTGGTGCAGTACTAATGACTCCCTACGGCGATTTTCGCCAGTCGTCAAACCTAATTGGCTTTAGCTATGGTGCAGGAGTAATGTGTGGTGGATTTATCGTCTCTTGGTGGCTTAAGTCTCTTACGCCGCTGTGGTTTTGGGCTGTAGCGATCGCCACGAGAATCATCTTGCTGTCTATGTATCCAGGGGACGATATTTGGCGCTATCTCTGGGAAGGTTATATTCAAAATATTGGCTTTAGTCCCTATGACTATGCTCCTAATGCTTTAGAATTAGTCCCCTATCGCACCCCATGGTGGTCGCAGATCAACCATCTACGAGTAGCGGCAATTTATCCGCCTCTAACCCAACTGGGATTCAAATTCTTAGCTAGTCTGACTCCTGCGGTATTGTTGTTCAAAATCAGTTTTGCGATCGCCGATCTCTTTATCTGCTGGCTGCTTACTAAAAAATTCACTTATCAAGCTGCAAGTTTCTATGCCTGGAATCCACTGATAATCTATGCTTTTGCTGGAGGAGGACATTATGATAGCTGGTTTATTTTACCTTTAGTTGTCGCCTGGGTATTGTGGGAGCGAACATCTACAGGCGACAATCGACGAGAATCAGGTAATTTCCCCAACATCTTGGCAGCAGCTTTACTGGTTGGCATCAGTATTGCGATCAAGTGGATCTCTTTGCCGATCTTAGGTTTTATTAGCTGGATTACCTGGCGTAAGCTGAATTTACCAGCCGCGATCGCTATTTCCCTGGTTGGTATTTTACCGATTTGTCTCGCCGCATCCGCCTTTTGTAGCGTCGATAGCTGCTCCTTAATTCCCACTAGCTCTACCTTTGTCAGCCATGGCAGAAGCGCCGAATTATTGCCGCATTTCTTGGCCCAGGTGTGGCATCCTTCAACTAAAACCAACAGCATTTTTGCTCTACCTTTGGGGCTAGTAGTGCTTTATTTACTCTGGCAGGTTCGTAATTTTCAACAGTTTGCGATCGCTTTTTTTGCTTCTCTACTAGCAATCTCCCCCATCATCCATTTCTGGTATTTTACCTGGATTGTTCCTTTTGCCGTGGGGACAAAAAACTGGGGTGTACGCCTAGTTAGTATTTCTGCCTTTGTCTATTTTTTCTTGCCCTATCGCCAGGCATTGGGCGATCGCAACTGGCAGTTAAGCGATCTAGAAACCTACCTACTCTGGCTACCGTTTGTGGCTGGTTTTGGCTGGAGTTATTGGCGCAGTTTGGCTGTCTCCAAGCAAAAATCTTCTAATTAAGCAGCGAAACTATAAATATTAAGCTGATAGCTAAAAACAAAATCATATGTAGCAAGCATTTATGTATTCCATATTAAATAACAATCCTGCAATTTAAGCGGCGATCGCGGCTAGGTTGCTTCAAAGATTTGTGCTAATCTGCTTTTTACTGTTATATTTTCCCCTGCATGAGTGAAGCTACTGTAGTTAATGGCAATGGCGTATCCAATGAAGAGATCGCTGCTGCTTTAGAAATTCCCGCCGACTTTAATTTTGAACTACCCGATCCTGAAGATGAAGAAATTCGGGAGATAGATTTTCGCGAAAAGCTAGATACAATCTGGCAAATATGCGATCGCTTTGACTTGCAGACAGATATTTGGCGGGGACGGGTATTACGCTCGGTCAGAGATCGGGAAAAGAAAGGTGGGGAAGGTAGGGGAGCGGGTTTTCTCAACTGGCTCAAAGATCGCGAGATAACTAAGTCTCAGGCTTATGCTTTAATTCAGCTAGCCAACAGTGCCGATACTCTCCTCGCCGATGGTGTACTAGACGCAGAAAATATTAACAACTTCAGCAAACGGGCATTTGTCGAAACAGCAAAATCCGCCCCCGAAATCCAGCAGCTTGTGAGTGAAGCCGCCCAAAAAGGCGATCGCATTACCCGCAGGGAAGTCAAGCAGCTTTCGGATGAATGGACTGCCATGAGTTCGGATCTACTTCCTGATGAGATCAAGGAAAAAGCGCAAGAAGGTATACTACCCACCCGTCATTTAGCGCCTTTGGTACGGGAAATGGAAAAGCTACCCGAATCGCACCTGGTAGAGATAAAAAAAGAAATTGCCGAGAGTCCCGATATCGATACGGTCAAATTGATGACTAGTGAGGCAAAAAACCTCGCTAAATACCTCGATGCAGCGGCGCAGGTACAAAGCCTGAGGAATAAGTCGGTAGACATGGAAATGGCGCTAGAAGAAGCCCTGAGACTAGACTGCATCAACACCGCTGCGGATTTGGTTAAGCAAGCCAACACCCTAGAGCAAACTGTGGGCAAACTCTATACTACCTGGAGACGGATTAGTAACGTTGCCGATCGCCTTTACGTCGAGACAGGAGCCTCAAATCCTCATTTGCGATCGCTTTTGACCTGTCTAGAAACTTTAACAGGCAATATTATTGAAGTGCCTCTAGATGAAGATGGCGAGGAAATTGTCCGTCTCAAAGTTTTAACTGATGACATGAATGCCGAGCAGAATTAACTTTAGTTTCCTCGTATATTTGTATTAGTTAGTTAACAGAGAAAAAGACTGTTTGAGCCAAACTAAGTCAGAATAAATATTAGACTATAATGCTTACTTAAAGATAAATTTTGCCATACACATTAATCTGCAATCCATGTCAGTTAATCAACAGGAATTTTATGTTGTTATTGAACGAGATGAAGATGGACTTTATATCGGAGAAGTTCCTCAATTAAAAGCTTGTTACAGTCAGGGAGAAACAATTGACGAGCTAATACGAAATATAAAAGAGGTAATAGAGCTTTGTTTAGAAGAAGAGAATGAAGAATCTAATTCTGAGTTTGTAGGTATTCAAAAAATAATTGTCTAATGCCTAAGCTGCCATCAGTAAACGCAAACGAAATTATTAAAGCTTTGGAAAAGATTGGTTATCAAGTAGTAAGACAGCGAGGAAGTCATATAAGCTCAAAAACCAAAATAATATTGCTATTACTGTACCTTCTCATCCAGGAAAAACTGTTGGCAAAGGGCTACTGAGGAAAATTCTGCGAGATGCTGACATTACAGTAGATGAATTTAGCAGACTGCTTTAGCAATATTTAAAATTTCTTAAGGCGATCGCGTTATTAATTGAAAGAATTATTTGTTAGGTATTAGAGTTAACAACTTTTAGCTATTACAATTGCAAGAAAAGTGATCATCACCAAAATTATATTCTAGTTGTACAAAGCTAAATCAATTAATCTAAATATATTTTAAAAAATCCTGTTTAATTACTCCAGGGCTTTCTATTATGCCGCGATTGATATGTTTAACAAAGGATTTCGATTTGAGGCGATCGAATAATGGGCTAAATTCGACTATCACATACTTATCCGACTCTAAAGCGTAGAAGATAATTTTATTATCCTGCCAGATCCAAAGTTCAGGAATACCAATGTTTTGATAGCTTGCTTTTAAAGTTTCTACGTCGCCACTGCTGATGATAACTTCAATTGCTAAATCGGGTAAATCTTTGTCTATATTAAAGGCATAAGCTAGATCTGGTTCTCTTCCCGCTTGTCCCCAAACATTCAATCTTGTCTGCCCAAAAGGAAAATCCCTAACATTATATTTCTCACAGTAGGCAATGACAAGACGGTTGATTACCGCCGCAATTCGTTCGTGATTTCTCCCTGGAGACACGATTGTAATTTCCCCTCTGAAATAAGCAACTCGATAACCTGAATACTCTGGGGATTCAAAATTTTGATAATCAGCCCAACTTGCACCAGTAATAGTTAGAATTTGATCCTGTTGGGCAAATTTATGGCGATCAAGTGGTAAGCTTGGTGAGATAAGCATGAGTTATTAGTTATTAGTTATTAGAGCGGTTATTATTTTAATGCGGTGCAGTCAAAACCTTGGTTTTTGTTGATAGTTGATAGTTAATTGTTAATTGCGGTGTATCTTACTGATTCGAGAAAGGCTATGGTTATTAGTTATTGGTTATAAAAAGCTTGTGCTTATTGTTATCAATATAGAATAAAGTTTGATTAATTAATATTTGATACTCACCTAATTTTTAATTCCTGTGGAACTAATACCCTGAATAAACTGTTTTTGACCAATTAAAAACAAAACTAGAACAGGAATAGTGGCAATCACTACCGCCGCCATTAACAACGACCAATCGCTAGTAAACTGTTCTTGAAACTCGGCTAGGGCTAGCTGGACGGTGCGTAATTCTGGACGGGTGGTAAATACTAAGGGCTTAAACAAATCGTTCCATTCACCAATAAAGGTAAAGAGAAACAGAGTGACGATCGCAGGACGAGCTAGAGGCAGCATAATTTGAGTTAATATCTGGAGGCGGTTTGCCCCATCTAACGCCGCAGCTTCTTCTAATTCAACGGGAATGCTCCCAAAGTATTGACGCATCAGGAAGATCCCAAAGCCATTGGCGGCGGTAGTGATTGCCACTATTCCTGTTCTAGTTTTGTTTTTAATTGGTCAAAAACAGTTT
>JBCBWB010000182.1:0-9914 GCA_039817275.1 Cyanobacteria bacterium J06648_1
CATAAAAGTGACGGAATTCATGGCGGTAACGGCGATGATACTTTAATTGGTGGCGCAGGAAATGACACTCTCAACGGCAACGCAGGCGACGACAGACTATCTGTTTTTAGCAACGGCAATATTGCCTTGACCGATACCCAGGTAACAGGTGATGGAACAGACACTTTCAGTAACATTGAATTTGCTAATCTTTATGGACGCGGCGGCGATAATCACATTGACGCTCGTAATGCAACTAATATCTCCACCACAATTAAAGGTGAGGGAGGTAATAATACTTTGCTCGGCAGCCAAATGAGCGACAGCATTCGAGGAGGTAATGGAAGTGACTTTTTATCTGGCAGTAGTGGCAACGATACTCTGATTGGTAATAGTGGTGCTGACGTGTTTGTCTTAGAATCTGCTGCGGGAATGGACATGATTAAAGACTTTGAAGACGGTATTGATTCTTTTGGCTTAGCTAGTCTTAGCTTTAGCGATTTGAGCATCAGCAATAATCAAGCAGGAACAGCAGTCTTAATTGCCGACACGAGCAATAATCAAGTCTTAGCAACGGTCAATAACGTTACTGCGGCTGATATTACGGCACGAGATTTTATGTCTGTGAATCTCTAAAGATTTAATAGCCTGAAAAATACTATTTGGGCTTGGGATAATTAACTAGAAATAACTAATAATCATCACTGTTACTGCTGCAATCCATGACAATTTGGCTCAAAAAACATAGGTAATCCTGTTAATTCTTAGACTGAATTTGCGATCGCTTATTGATTTCTAAGGCGATCGCTTTTAAAGTATCTTCTAAGGAGCTTTCATATACGCCATAGAAAAAAGGCTTTTCTGTATCTGAACCTGGCTCAACTTCAACCCCATGAGAAACTAGGATTTTGCCTGGAGAAGTTTCTTCTATTTGCCATCTTCCTACCAGCTTTTGCAACTCGCCATCAACAATTTTAAAATCCACCTTGCTGGGTTTGGTTTTGATTGCCTCAATCTGAACGGTAAACTCTTGCTGAAATAGCCAAAGATCAACTACATTTACCTGCTCGAAAATCACTCTGTTCTCTGCTTCCTCTATCACTTTACTAGAGGCAATGTTGGGCAAAAAGCGAGCAAAGTTATCATAGTCAGTCAATACTTCCCAGGCTGTATTTATATTTCCCGTAGTGACAACTTGACCTAGGTAACTGCCCTTTTGTCCCTTTAAAACTACTTTTCCCTGTTGTAAATCTCTTTTCTCCCTCGCCGATAATTCTTGCTGCTCAATCTTATTTTGCGCTACCGTAGCTGCGCTTAGGTATAAGTACGGATTGACCCCTAAGATTAATATTAAACAGAAAAATAACCAGATTGGCTTAATTTTGCTAGGTAGATTCATAAATTTAGAATAAAAAGAGTAATTAATGTATATTTACATACAATTTATATTTGCCAAAGTAAGAATTAGCCATTAATATAAATAGTAATACTGATAAAAAACCAGAAAAGCAGAAATATCAATATTTGATTGCTGCTGAATAGATGTTTTGTTCTAGCCAAAGAAACAGAGAGTGTAGACATAAGCATCTTGATGAAGATTGTGTAATTTGATAACTATGTTTTAGATGAGATCTAGCTAGATTTTTTCTCAGCGAAGTTACACAGCTTTATACATATTATCTTTGGTGGAATTCGGTCACAAAAGAGTTTGTGCATATTATCTACGCACAAACTACAGGCAAATGTAAAACTATACGGTCAACATGCATATTTCATCTTCTCTTTTAATTCCCTGTCTTAGCGGTATTTATCTTTTGAGTATTCATCTGATTCTAACAGTATGCCAATGGCAAAAAACTCAATAGGGTAAAAGTTTTATAGTGTTTAGCGATTGTTTTCGCTCACCGCTATTTATGACGTATCAAATTATAAATGTTAATTGCTGTCAGTTTATTTGATAACTGGCAGTTTTTTTTGGATTAATTATTGGCTTTGCCTACATCGAAAAAATTGAAGTTAAGGAGAAAATTGTGGCTAATTATTCCTCAGAAAATCTATAAATGATTTATTTATTTCTGCTATACATAATTAGTTAGTACGGGCTAACATTACATTTTGATTCTGGTTGAGTGATCTGCCAAAAAATTGCAAAAATGCGCGATCGCCAAATCTAGCCGTGGTAGTTATCCCAATTAATTTTTTCCTGATGCAGGTAACCATTTTGCGCGAGTAATATTTGTGCAGTCTTAAAAACAGATAGCTATGGTTATGAGAAAACTCCCTCGCCTCTTAATCAATCAAATAATCACTGATTGGTAAAGCAGACAGCATTTATTTAATTTCTAATCGTCAACAAAATAGATTTAGATTGCATAGATACTGTCCTATCTCTTGTCGCTATTTTTATCTTTTGTACTAATAATAAATATGCAAAAAATATCTTCTTCCTAATGATATATATAATTCGCAATTAATCTCCACCAAAAGAAAGAGACAATCAATAAAAATATAATATTACTATTTACTTAGTAACTTACAAACAAAAACGTTATGAATCTCAAACATTTAAGTCAATTTACGCGAAATTTTATAGTTTTAGCTAGCGTTCTGGGAATAGGCTCTTTCTCTGTCTTGCCTGCGATCGCAGACGATCATACAGGTTCAGCAAAGCCTGCTTCTGAAATAGAAGAAATGCCTACAAACAAAGCAAATACCGAAGCAGGAAATATCGTCGAGGTAGCATCGGGTAGCGAAACATTTAGTACTTTAGTTACGGCAGTGGGAGCAGCCGAACTAGCGGAAACATTGTCCGATCCTAGTGCTTCCTATACAGTTTTTGCTCCTACTGACGAAGCCTTTAGCGAATTACCAGATGGCGCTCTAGAATATTTACTGATGCCAGAAAACCAAGAGGTATTGCAGCAGGTGCTTACTTACCATGTCCTGCCTACTAAAGTTATGTCTAGTGATATATCTGATGGTGAAGTAGAATCTCTCAACGGTGGGTTGATTACAGAAGTTACAGATAGCGGCGTAATCATCAACAACGCTAGCGTAATCAGTACCGATATCAAAGCAAGTAATGGCATTATTCATGCTGTTAATCGAGTTTTATTACCAGCCGACCTCCAAACTGCTCTTGCTTCAGAGTTGGGAATAACTGAAGAAGAGATCTATCAATAGATTTTAATTATTTTGCTTAAGTTGACAATGCTATTGTCAGCTTTTTTTTGATATTTTATGCTTATTTTTTAAGTATTAAGCCTTGATTAAAAGAACAATTAGGCAGCTTACTATCATGTTTGCCGAACATGATTTGTAGCTATCTGAGTCATCATCAGCATTCAGGGCAAGGCTCAAATTTTGCAGCTCATTAGCCGTGCCAAAAAGTAATTAGTCATTTTCGATCCATAGGGAGAATTCCACCACAGACCAGGAAGTCCTCCCTTAACAGCATCCTCAGAGTAGTCTAGATCGCTACACTTGACCCATTTACCGCCGCTGCGCCAGCCTAGCTTTTCACCCCATTTTTCGATCAGCCGTGTATCTTGTTCAATAGTAGACTGCTCGTCGCCACCCAAGTCCTGATAGATTTTGGCTTGGATGCTAAATCCAAAACGCTCATCGCTATAGTTAAGCCACAGGCGATCGATTACCTGAAGTTCGCTACAGTCGATCTGGGCAATTTCTTCTGGTCGCAACTCTTCTAGCACGGCTTGACCAGAGATATCGAGAATTAGCCGAACCGTTTCCTTATCTGCCTCAAACCACTTATTTTCTTTTAACAGGTTTTGTAGGGTTTCGTAACGATAAATATTGCTAACGCGCAAAAGTTTTTCTTCTAGCTGATTTATTCTAGCTGTGAGCTGTTCTATTTCGTTACTGCCAGAAGATTGAAGATCGTTTTGAGACATAAGAAATTTTCGATGTAGCTGCTCATTACTGATATAGACAGTTTACACAAATCTAGATCTTGATGTCTGTTCTCTGCTGCCCCAAATTTATCGTCAATTGCTTCTAGAGCGATCGCCTCTGGCTGACTAGATTAAAAACAGAATAGCCGCGCCACTAGCATCTATTTTTCTTTCTTATGGAGGACGGCTGGTTGTGGGAGCAGATAAATTTTTGGTTTTCTCAGGATAATCTCAGGTAATTCCTAAAAGATTCAAAAAAAACTGAGCAAGTTAAGAGACTGTCTGATTTTGAGCTGGAATACAGAGCAAAAACATATCTGACCTATGGGGCATGGGGATAATGTAAGGTCATGCTGATAATCGCTGAGTAGATCACTCTTCCGATAGAAGATTTGCAGCGCAATCATAGCGTAAGTTCCTACTAAGAGACTATAGCTGGTGGTTGACTCAGGATCTTAGCTTTTGTGGTTAACCGTTTCTTAAGGTTTATTGATCATAAATTGATCTCGATCAATTTTCAAGCTTTACTTTATTATTTAGTTAAGTAACTATAGATGTTTTACTATAAGTCGCAGTTTGGCTCGACATCTCCGCTTCGTCATCTGTCTGTTCCTGCCGCAGTTATTATGCTTTCTTTGGGTCTCGTGGGCTGTGGTGGAGAGAAAGAAACTCAGCAACCCCAGGCGATCGCCGTCAGGCTAAATACTTTAGAGTCATCGACCCTAATTGATAGCAGTGAATATGTAGGTACTCTAGAGGCTACAGATAGAGTGAGCCTAGCACCCCGTACCGACGGCAGAATCATGAGCATCTTTGCGCGTCAGGGCGATCGGGTCGAGCGCGGCGAACCAATCGTTGAGTTGGAGCCAACTCAAGCACAGGAAAACGTCAATGCAGCCAGAGAAAGTGTTAATGTCGAGCGGGCTAGATTAGCCCAAAACCAAGCAGAGTTGAGGACTGCCGAAGCAAATCGTTCCGCAGCAGCAGCAGAAGTAGAAAGCGCCAGGGCAGATTTGCAGGATTTAGAAGCTGAGGTAAGTCTAGCTCAAACGAACATCGAACGAACCCAAATGCTAGTTGATGGCGGTGCCTTGCCCCAACAAGATTTAGATGATGATAATCGCGATTTAAAATCCAGTATTGCCCAGCGTAATTCTCGCCAAGAAACTCTGAATGCGGCAATTAAATCCCTCCAGGCAGCAGAAAGACAGGTAGAACAGGCTATGGCCAGCATAGATAGTCAAAACGCAACCATCAAGCGTTCAGAAGCAGAATTGGGCGCAACTAGCCAGAATTTGGCTTTTAATACCATCAATGCGCCGATAGATGGCATAGTTGGTAGTTTTGATGATAAGAAGGTAGGAGATTATGTCAGTGTCGGCGAAGAATTAACGACGATTACTAACAATCAAAACTTTGAACTCAACGTTAATATTCCCGTAGAATATCGCGATCGCCTCCAACCTGGTTTAAAAGTAGAAACAATTGAGCAAGACGGCAGTATTGGGGTTGAGGGAGAGATTACCTACATTGCACCTTTGGTTGATCAAACTACCCAGTCGATCTTGGCAAAAGCAGCATTTTCTAATAACAGTAGCCTCAGAGATCGCGAATATACTAGAGTTCGCGTAATTTGGGCTGAAAAACCAGGGATTCTGGTTCCAACTACCGCAATTTCTACTTTAGGCGGTCAAAATTTTGTTTATTTAGCCAAAGAGAGTCAAGATGAATCTCAGGTGAATGACGATTCCCAAGCGCAAAATGAGGAACAGGAATCTCCCAGCGATTCTAGTGTAAAAGCACAAGGCGAAACATCTGGCTCAGAAGTACCAGAGGGTGCGTTAATTGCCGCGCAGCAACCCGTTGAGTTGGGCAGCATCCAGGGTCAAAGCTATCAGATCGTTTCTGGCTTAAAAGAAGGCGATCAAATTGCTGTTTCTAACATTCTTAGTTTGAGAGACGGTACGCAAATTAAGGCAGCAGACAGCCAAGAGCAGCAGGCTAGTAACGCTGGAGGTGAAGCCGAAACTACTACCCCTGAGCAACAATAGCTTTACCAAGGTTGGTAGGCAACAAGCTGGGATAAATATCAAGCTTGCGCTCTATCTGCTCACTATTTATGGCCTTTAGTACCCAGTTCAAGCTGGTTTGATCACTCAAGAAAATTTATCAAAATCCCAAGTTAAGCGTCCTGTATAGAAGCTACTTATTCTTATTCTTAATCCGTGCTTAGAATTAGTCGAGTTTAAACCATGTCTCTCTCAACTCCATTTATCAAACGCCCAGTTTTAACCACGGTCTGTACAATTGTCATCGTGCTTTTAGGGATGATTTGCGTTGCCCTACTACCTCTGGACAAACTGCCCCAAATTGCTCCTAAACAAATTACAGTAAGAGCCAATTACGTGGGTGCGGATGCTAGGACTACCGTAGACAACGTGACTACTGTGCTAGAAAGAGAAATCAACGGCACCGAGGATGTCAAGTGGATTAGTTCTAACACTGACAATACGGGGAATGCCACGATCAATGTATCTTTCCCCACCGAAAAAGACACCAACATTGCTCAAGTATTAGTCCAAAATAGAGTAGCTCAGGCGCAATCAGAGCTACCTCCGAGTGTAATTGCAACGGGAATTACTACCGAGAAAGAATCTCCTAGTTTGACCTTACTGTATGGTTTCTACTCAGAGAAAGACCAGGCGGGACAACCTTATTATGATCCTGTATTTCTACAAAACTATATTGATCGCTACTTGTGGAATGAGCTGAAGCGAATTGAAGGAGTGGGCAGTTTAAGATCTTTTGGCTCGGCTAACTACTCAATGCGATTTTGGCTCGACCCAGATAAGCTAGCAGCCAGGGGATTAACTGCTGCTGATGTAACAACCGCAATTGCCAATCAGAACTTTGAAGTAGGTGCGGGCGGAATCGGTAGACAGCCTATTTCTGACGAACAGCAGTATGAATTACCGCTACGGGTCAATGGTCGGTTTACCAACACAGAAGAAGCCGAAAACCTAGTAGTTCAGGCAGAGAGTGACGGCACGCTAATCAAAATCAAAGATGTTGGACGGGCTGAGTTGGGTGTAGAAAACTACTTTAGTAAAGGCTTATTTGATGCGGAACATCCCGCTGTTGGCTTGATCGTCTATCAGCTTCCTGGAACCAATGCCCTCAACACTGCCACTTTAGTCAAAGAGAAAATGGCGGAACTAGAGCGCGATTTTCCTGTCGGTTTAAAAGCCGAAATTGCCCAAGACAATACTTTATTTATTAATGCTTCAATTAGAGATTTAGTTATCACCTTAGTCCAGGCGATTGGGCTAGTGATCCTGATCATCTTTGTTTTCTTACAGGACTGGCGTACTACTTTGATTCCAGGAATCGCCATTCCTGTATCTTTATTGGGTTCGATGATTGGTTTACAGCTTTTTGGCTTTACTCTCAATCAGTTGACTCTGTTTGCCTGCGTGCTAGCAACAGGTTTAGTAGTAGACGATGGAATTGTGATTGTGGAAGCGGTTTCGGCAAAGCTAGACCAGGGCATGCGTCCCGTACAGGCGGCTTTGGATGCGATGGAAGAACTAGTTGGTGCTGTCTTATCGACTTCCATCGTCTTAATGGCGGTGTTTATTCCTGTAACCTTCTTTCCTGGTACAACAGGAATTGTCTATAAACAGTTTGCTCTAACAATTATTTTTGCCGTCATCGTTTCCACCTTCAATGCCCTAACTTTTTCCCCTACTATGTCGGGGGTATTTCTTCGCCCAACAGAACCTGTTAAAGGCCCTCTAGGGTGGCTATTTCCGCGTTTTAATCGGGGTTTTGAGTGGGTCAAAGATCGTTACCGCAGTCTAATTGAGTTTTTAATTGATCTCAAGTGGATTGTTGTTGCGGTATTCGTCGCTGGCTTGGTGTTGACGGGCTGGACTTATAACACCTTGCCCCAGGGATTTGTGCCAGAAGAAGATCAGGGATATTTCTTTACCATTATCGAAGCGCCACCAGGGGTATCTTTGGGCTATACCCATAAAATAACTCAGCAAGCCCAAGAAATAGTCAAAGGGCATCCTGAAGTAGAACACGTCATGGGATTATCAGGATTTTCTTTTGATGGACAGAATAGTAACAAGGCAACTATGTTTGTCAAGTTAAATCCTTGGTCAACAAGACCAGGCGGTTCTGGTTCCGTTTTTGGGCTGATCCAACAGCTAAATCAGGAATTTCAACAAAACATTGACGGAGCCAGGGTCTTCGCTGCTAATGCCCCCCCTGTAGATGGTTTAAGCAGCTTTGGCGGGTCGGAAATTTATATTGAAGATCGTCAAGGTAGAGGAATGGAAGCTCTAATCAGTAATACCCAGCAGGTAATTGCCGCAGCTAGCAGCAGGTCAGAAATTGCCCAGGCAATTAGCACTTTTACTTTTGACAGTCCGATGCTGGAGGCAGACATCGATCGCAACAAGGCTAATGCCCAAAACGTCGATGTTAGTGAGATTCTCAGCACCCTACAAACCTACCTCGGCTCTAACTTCGTCAATCAGTTTGTTCTGGACGGCAGACTATATCGTGTCTATGCTCAAGCAGAGGCAGCTAATCGTGCCAAGCCAGACGATATCAACCGTCTCAACGTGCGATCGCGTGACGGCAGCTTAATTCAGCTAGGTAATTTAATTAACGCCCAGCGGATTTCTTATCCGCCTATTGTTACTAACTACAACGTCTACCCAGCAATTAAGATTAATGTCAACCCTGCCCCTGGATTTAGTTCGGGACAGGTAATTACGGCGATGGAAGAAGTCGCAGAATCGACTCTACAGCCTGGATTTGGTTATGAATGGACAAATACCGCCGCGGAAGAGAAAACTTCGGCTGGTGCCGCACCTCTGGTATTCGGCTTGAGCTTTGTCATGGTATTTCTCGTACTGGCTGCACAGTATGAAAGCTATGTCGATCCGCTAATTATTATGCTTACTGTTCCCCTGGCTATTTTGGGTGCCTTGGGGGGCATCTGGCTCAGAGCAACCTTGTTGCAGTCTGGTGGTGTATATCCTGTTCTCAACAACAATATCTATGTTCAGGTAGGGCTAGTGATGCTGATTGGGATGGCGAGCAAAAATGCTATTTTGATCGTGGAATTTGCTAATCAAAACCGAGAACTGGGCATGGATATCAAAAAAGCAGCTCTTTACGCTTCAGAACAGCGTTTTCGGGCAATTATCATGACGGCAATTTCTACCCTAGTTGGTTTCATGCCTTTGCTCATCGCCTCTGGTGCAGGTTCAATTAGCAGATGGTCTTTGGGGACTGGGGTCTTTGGGGGGATGCTAGTAGCGACGGTGTTGAGTTTGATCTTTGTACCTATTCTGTACATCGTGATTAAAGACTTTGAACAGTCTTGGCTCAAAAACGATCGCCAAAAAGGAAACAGACCAAGAACCTCAGATAACGGCAGTCTAGATTTGTCTTCAGGCGATCGCCAAGATATTAACGACAATAAGCGTCACAATAATAATGACGAACATCATGGCAGCGGCGCTCAGAATGGTCATCAAGAGCCATCAGAAAAAGAATCAATTAACAATTAAGCTTAAATTTCGAGCGAGAAAAACATGTTTAAAGACTGGAATGTCAATGACTGGATGAATAACGGCTTATTCTTTATCACAATTATAATTTTGATCTGTTCGTTTATCGTTGTTTGAGTCGGACTTACTATGAATCTAAGAATGCTAATTTTTTCGGGAATCATGACCGCTATGGTTGGCGGCATGCTGGGTTTAGTGGTTGCACATATAGCCGAACGAGAATCTCGCGAACAAGCCGCAGTTATTGTCGGCACCTCTTTGGGTTTTGCGATCGGCGTTGGTTATGAAGCAATGCAGCAAAATCGCGAGCGAGAAATAGATTAGTACCGTTGCGCGTAAGTAATAGGTAATAGCAGAAATGTTGAATGATAAGAAAAAAGACGATAAACAGGCACAAATAATAGTAAAATCTGCCTAGCTCATCGCCTAT
>JBCBWB010000183.1:0-9887 GCA_039817275.1 Cyanobacteria bacterium J06648_1
TCGCCGTAAGGCGCAAGGGAATGCGCGAGATTGGGGTTTGGGGGAAAGTTCCCCCAATATGGATCTTTAGTCTTTGAAAACAAATTCTGTGCGACAGAAAAGAGCATTGAGTCTTTCGTTTAATTCACATCAGACATAATCTAGTATTTCAATAATCCAAGTTATCGGCAGGATTATAAACATCAATCGTGGCATTGCTGCGAATTTGTACCGTCTTGCCAGAATAATGATTCTCCCCATCATCAGCACTGGTAAATCTCTGACGTACTCTTCTGGTTTGACGTACGCGCCGATTTCCGCCAACATTGCCCTGAACGCCAGTGGTAACAGAAGCGTTACCCCGACAAGCTCTATCGCTCTCTAGGTCTACTTCGTTAGTGCGCTCGGTTGGTTCTCTCGAACCACTGATGTTGTACTGCACCGAAACATCTGCCTGAATGCAGTTTGCCACGGCGGCAGATGCCAGCCAGTTAATACCAAGCAAGCTAAAGATAGACAGTCCGAGGGAGTATGCTTTCCATCTCATTTTGATACCTCCTTCTAGTTAAATGAGGAAATTCCCGTTAAACAATTCTTGTGAGGAAATGAGAGAAGCAGATTGAACTGCCTCCCCCACTCTCCTAGTTAGTTACAGCTATGGCTGTAGCTACTGCTTTGAACTGTGCTGCCTCCCCCATGGGTGGTTTGCCGAGTGGACTGATAGGAACTATGACGACAGATATCGCGATCGCTACTAAAACTTTGCCAGGGGAATTTCCAGTAGCGCCAAGGACTCCAAGAACGACGAGAACTGTAGCTGTGAGAACTATGCCGAGGAACGCTGAGGGTCGTCCCTCCCGTATCAATATAGACGCTGCCATCACTGCGGGTAACAGCCTCAACGTTGGCGGTTTTGACTTTAACTTCACTTGCTAGTACAGAATTGCTCAAAGCGATCGCCGTACTGGGTAAAATTAAACCTACCGCCACTAAACCGATTATTTTTTTTGGTTTCATGGTGTGTATTTTTAACTAGCTAAAAATAAATTTAGTGACGGCTACGGCGGCGTACCCGACTAGTACGACTGTTGTTAGACTGCTGGGCATCCTGGACGCAAGTATTAGCTGCCCCTACCTGATCGCAATACTGATCGCTGCGCTGCACAATTCCCGTGCTGCTCGAATCGCGATCGTCTCTACCGTAGTCATAGCGGCTATAGCGACCGCGATCGCGATATTCGTTATATTGTCGATTACTCTGGTTAGAATTTTGTACCGAAACATTATCTTCTCCCGTTACAACTGATTCTTGAATTGATTCTTGAATCAGCGCATCATCAGCTTGGGCGGGAGAAGCGAGGGTGCCAACCGTTGCTACGGCTAATAAAGCCAAGAGAATCTGCTTGCTGTGGTTAGCAAAAGTTTGTGTATTCATAGTGTAAAAATAGTCTTAGTGAAATCAACCTTGTCTGGAAAACTAGACGCAGCGACAAAAGCTGTGTTCCACTTTAAGAAAATTTATCCGTATCTTTACATTTAATTCTGGTTGTTTTGAACCAAGCTAAAATCTCTGAAGCTGTTTACTGTTAGTCTTTTTGGCGATCCAAACCCTCTTGAATACGAAAAATTAACAGATAAGAATTAAGCAAAAATTTCTGATAACATTTTGAATAGTCCTTATATATTATCGAAATATTATCGATATTTAAACATGGGTTTAAGAATAGTCAAAAATTTTGACGCCACCTTTACTTTAGATTCTCAAGCCAAAGAAAATTTATATAGTCTACTTACTAACCCGACTTTTACCGAACAAACTAGTCAAAAGCTCAAGGAAAAGGGTCTCAAATTTACCGAGCTGCTGTTTCAGCCCGTACCCTATAGCCAACAGACACCAAAAGGCATGCCAAGGGAATTTGAACAGTATCATAACCACGATGACTATGTGATAATCAATGTCCCTCCCAACTTTATGTTTCAGGCAAAAATCTTTCAGCCCAGCCGCCTGTGCGCCATCTACCGCAAAATTAAATATTAATTCTCACCATTAAGTCTATTGATTTTAGCTGGCGTGATAGCCTCTCCCCTTAATTATTTCTACTGGGCTGTCACTCCAGCGTAATTTTAAGCTATTTGATCTATCTAGTATGTCTACTCAAACTGAAACAACGTCCCTAGAGAGTTTAGAATTTCTGCCGTATCTAACTACTGACGGCTGTATAGATGACGATCTGGCAGGCAAGATTGGCGTTTATGGAATTTTTGATCAAGAGCGATCGCTTTTATATGTAGGCTACTCCCGTGATGTCTATCTCAGCTTAAAGCAACATCTAATTCGTCAACCAAATCACTGTCACTGGTTTAAGCTCCAGACAATAGACCGTCCCAGTCGTCGCATCCTCGATGAGATTGCCGCTGCTTGGATCGCCGAAAATGGTCAAGTCCCCATCGGCAACGCTAGCCAACAGCAGCAGTGGACAGACCCCATCAACGCCAATCCCGCTATGACAGAGTCGGAAAAGGCACAATATCAGCAGAGCGAAGAATCAAAACAAATTAAAATACGAAAGCAGGTTGCTAGGCGCGTAGAGGCACAGATTCTCGAACAGTTGAGCGATCGCGGAGTCAAGATGGAGATTCGATTTAATCCCAAATTAAAAGAAAAAGGTTTGCTAGATCTAAAATAATTGGGCTACAAGTTATTAATTTAGTTTCAATTTAATGTCTTTAATTGATGGTCTGCGATTCGTCGTTCTCCTCTACCCCCTCTAAAATAAGAATAGCCGAGTTGTTTTGCTCAATAGCCGTTCATCCGACATCAATATGACAGCACTACTAAATAACCGCTATCGCATTATTAAGACTTTGGGTAGGGGAGGCTTTGGTGAAACATATCTCACGGAAGATACCCATATGCCTTCAGGGCGTAAATGTGTCCTGAAGCAGCTCAAGCCGATGGTCAAGCAGCCAAAGATGCCTCTTTGGATGAAAGAGCGTTTTCAGAGAGAAGCCGCAATTTTAGAAGAGTTAGGAGACGGCAGCAGTCAAATTCCCCAGCTTTATGCTTATTTTTCCGAAGACGATAAATTCTATCTGGTACAGGAATGGATCGAAGGACTAACCCTCAACCAGTATTGGGAACAAGAGGGTAATCTCCATCGTGATGAAGTTAGGCAGATTTTGACCCAGCTTTTACCAGTTCTAGACTATGTCCACAGTCGCCGCATTATTCATCGAGACATTAAGCCAGAGAATATTATTTTGCGTCGAGGAGATAATTTACCGTTTCTAATCGATTTTGGCGCAGTTAAAGAAGCGATCGCCACTGAAGTCAACGGTAATTCTGAGAGTACTTATTCTGCTTCGATTGGGACTCCTGGCTACATGGCTTCCGAACAGGCAGCGGGTCGTCCAATTTATTCTAGCGATCTCTACAGCTTGGGCTTAACCGCAATCTTTTTACTGACGGGATTAGCACCCCATGAGCTAGAAACAGATCCTCGCGACGGTGAAATAATCTGGCGAGAACACGCAGCAAATCTCGATGACGAGCTGGCGGAAATCATTGATCGGGCAATCAAGTTTCATCCACGCGATCGCTTTGCCACGGCGCAAGCAATGCTTGATGCTCTGAGTAAGCAGTTGGTTACTAGTGGTGTACATAACCCCACAGGGGTAACCCTCAACGTTGCTCCTAATCGCAGATCGGCAGGTCATAATTCAGCCAAAAATTCTCCCGATACTTTGGCTTTTGCCCCCAGACAAAAAAAACCTCGTAAACCCAACTTTCTGACCACGGTAGCCTTGTTTCTGCTCGTGGCGACAGGAGTTGCCGCTGGGACATTTGCCGCAGGATTTGCCGTTGTTGCTAATTTATGGCGATCGCCAGACCAGCCTCAGCCAACAGCCGAAGTTGAGCGTCCCAAACCGCAGCCAGATCTGTTTCCCTCAGAATCGGTTAAATCAGAAGCAGAGCTAAAAGCCGAGGCAGAAAAAAGAATTGCCAAAGCCAAAGCCGAAGCTGCACGGCGAGAAAGAGAGCAAGAGGCAGCGCCAGCCGAAATTGAACTGACCAAAAAACCTAAGCCAGATTCTAAACCAGCCAAAACCCTAGCAGATCTCGATTTAGCCGCGAATGATGAGATCAATATTCCGATCTTGACTACTGGGGCGGACGAAAGCCAGTTAGTCAGTACCTTTGGTGAACCAAATTCTGAAAGAGCAGGGTGGCAGCCCAACAGCCGAGTTTTGGTCTACTATGATGTGATTCCCAATCGCGTCAACCTGAGCTATCAAGCCGATCAGACAGGCAAGATTAGACAAGCCGATATCGCTCTTAACCCAGAGGTTAGCCTGGGGGCAATGCAGCAAA
Organism: Cyanobacteria bacterium J06648_1; assembly: GCA_039817275.1. Taxonomy (GTDB): domain Bacteria; phylum Cyanobacteriota; class Cyanobacteriia; order Cyanobacteriales; family Xenococcaceae; genus Waterburya. The sequence continues at coordinate 4,352 of JBCBWB010000183.1, forward strand.
CTCTAGCGAGAATGCTGGGGGGCAATGCACCTGCCGAGATTAGAGCCAAGTTACGTCGTGTGTACAATCGCGAAACTAACTTTAGCTTCTTCAAGCTGGGGGAATTGGAAGGAAAAGTGCAGCGGGACTCTAGAGATCGAGTTACTATTTCCGTCTGGGACAGAGGATTTCAGTAGCAGGCGGGCTTCAATTTGCTAAATTGACCCTTTGTTCACTCAAATTAACCAAAATTAGCCATCATCAAAGATATATTACTCTACAGCTAGATATTTATAGAATTTTGCTTGAGTATGATCAACGAAATATCATGTCAAAAATTTATTAAGCATGAAGGACAGGACTGATTCGGCAGCGAATATTAATCTCAATATTAATTCAGATATAGTAGAACTGGAAAATGGTAAGGCGGACATCGACGAGGAATCAATATCTTTCGTCAAAACAGAGTCGGCAGGGATACAGCAAAGTAAGCGATCGCCTGCTGCTTCGAGAAATACTGGTCGCCGCCTTAATCTGTCTCAATCACAGTTAATTTTAATTACCCTTTGCCTGATGGGACTGGGTTTATGGTTTAGATTGCCCTGGCTAGGATTGACTAGTGCGATCACCGCCCTTTGCCTTTCCCTGGGGGTAGTGTTTGGCTCAGTGAGAGGCTGGGTAATCAAGTTTCTGACAGTCCAAGAAAGAAGGACGATCCTCGCGTTTATTGGCTTTATTGGCGCGATCGCCGGTTTATTTAACTACCTGGGTGTCTACGACAAAATCGGCATCTGGCTCACCCAGTTCAAATACGACGAATTTGGCTCCTGGGCAGACTGGATCGGGGCGCTAGGTCAAATTTTGATTGCGATTTTGGCAGTTTATGTCGCCTGGGCGCAATATGTTATTTCTAAGGATCTGACGATTCAACAAAACCGCATTACCCAACAGCAAACTATCGATACCTATTTCCAGGGCGTTTCCGACCTAACCCTAAACGAAGAAGGATTGCTAGAAGACTGGCCCCAAGAAAGAGCGATCGCCGAAGGAAGAACAGCATCTATCCTGTCGAGTATCGATGAAAACGGCAAAGCTAAAGTAATTCGCTTTCTATCTCAATCTCGCCTCTTAACTCCCCTCAAGCGAGATAATCGTCTGGGTAGACCAATGCTGGACGGTAGCGGCGGCTACTCCGAGGATCGACCCTATGGCACCAGAGTAATCGATCTGGGTGTAATGCTGGCAGGAGCCTATTTAGTGGCTCAGGATCTACGCTGGACTGATTTGAGCGAAGCTAATATGGTTAGGGCAAACCTCAGTCAGTGCGATTTGGTTAAGGCAAATTTAGCTCGTACCGTACTATATGAAGCAAACTTGGCGGGAGCAGATATTAAGGGAACTCGTTTGTTTTATGGTACTGTCGAAAGCGCAACACCCCGCAGCATTACCGCCCAGCCTGATTATGAAACAGGCAAGTATACAGGAATCGTCGTCGAAAAAGCCAATCTTTCTGGCATTAAGCGGATGAGTGAAGAGCAGCGTTACTATCTTTGCGCCTGGTGTGGTGAAAAGTCTCGCTCAACTGTACCAGGAGGATGCGAGGGGATTCCGAACAAGTTGGGACGGTAAAATTTGGGTACCCAGCAATAGCAAGATCAGTCCCCTGTTGAATAATACCTTGCTCATCTGTTAGTAATTTAGGTTAAGAATGCTTAGAGTGAATTAGATTCGTTTAAATAAACTATTACCCAGCTATAGGCTTTAAGCAGTCTCTAGTTAGTTTATCTTTACGTAACTGAAAGTTTCAGACCCTACCATCTTGTTAACGGCATTTATTATAAAAAAAGCGATTAATTGAAGGCAATCAAAGTAACGTACGATTGCTAACAATATTTTGGCAAAGCTGTAAAAATAATTGGCAGTAATTGCTAACACATTATCAGCAGAATTATAGTCAAATAGAAATGCGATTGCCGTCTTTCTTTTCAAAGAAGTTTGTAAAGCCAACTTTATCTACGGTATTCCGCTTTGTAACAAGGTTATCGCAGCAAATTAATCGAAGTACTTCCAAATTTAAATACTCCTCTAAAAACGTTAATACATATAACTTGATTATTTTAGTCAAATAAATATATCTCAAACATAACAACTTTATTAGTTGTATCGGCAAGAATAGTACCGCCTTCCAAGCGATGAAAATATTCAAAATTCTTTGTAAATAAAACTGGATTTTGTATTTCTGAATTAGAATTTAATTCTACACATCCTTTATCATCTGCTATTGGAGAAGATGAATAAAAACTATCCTTATTGTTTTTTGTAAGAAAATTTATATTTTGAAAATCAGCAAAATCTTTTTGAGAATATTGAAATAATAGACACATTGAACGTGGTTCTCGACCGTCAAAAGAAGCCCAGTAGTTTTTTGAAAAAATTAACTTAGTAGAAGTTGGTGGATAGTAATGAAATATTGAACGTACAAGACTACGGGCTTTTTTCTCATCTGGAGCCCAAAAAACTGAATAAATGAAAATTGATATTACAAGCAGTGCAAAAAAAATGCTTGTGATCTTAAATATTCCTAAAATAAATTTTTTGATATTTTGTTCTGCTATAGACATAACAATATATGTTGATTCTTTCGGCTTGACCAGTCTGAGCTTTAGTGATTTGAGCGTTACTATTAGTGGCGTAGGCATTTTGATTATCGACACGACTAATAGTGACCAGATCTTGGCAAGAGTTGATAATATCACTGCGGTTGAGATTACAGCAGATGACTTCACTTCTATGAGTGTTTGATGTTTTGCTTTGAGGACAAAAAAATAACGCTTTATTTTAAGGCGATAGTAGTAACCACAGCCACTATTGCCTTTTCTTTTGGTTCCAAAATAACTTTTTAAAGCTGTCTTCTGAATACATTAAGAGAACATCAGTTGCTTATCAATCGGTACTGCTGCCAAAAATTGTTGACTACTCTGACAAATTCTCCAGTTGATTCATAAGGAAGTACATTGCGCCCAGGAATTACACATCCTTCCCCTTGAGAAAGCTGAGCAGTGTAGGCGGCGAGACGTTCGGGTACTGTTTCTGCCTTCCCCTCGCGACTAATACTTGAACTTTGTTCGCCAAAGACAACCAAAGTCGGCTGCTGGATCTTGGCGATCGCCTGACCGTAGTTTTCTCGCCAAAAGCCTGCCAGAAAAGAAAAGACGGCATAGCGACTCTGCATATTTTCTGACCCTGTAATTAGTTCATCTAGCCACTGGCGATCAACCTGCTGGGGTTCGGCAAACAGCTGACGGATGGAAAAAGATTCGAGAAACTGACGACGACGAGCGTAGCGATAAAAAAGATTTCCTAGTCCTAGGGGAGAGTCAAATAGCACATTCCAGAGCAGTTTTTGCTGTCGGGGTTTTGCCTCATCGGTCATTGTGCGCCAGGCAGGGGGGGCAGACAACACCGAGCCCTTGACTTGTGCTGCTGGCAGAAGTTGAGTCAACTTGATCGCAATGGGTAGGGATGCCCCTTGAACTACTAAAATTACAGGCTGCTGCACGATTGTCTGAATGAAATACTCTAGCTGCTTTGCCCAATCAATTGGATAGTAGGCGATCGCTGGCATATCTCCTGCACCACAGCCCAATAAATCGGGATTGTAAATTAGTGAGTCGGGATTCTGACTCAGCCACTCGTCAGTAAAACGCTGCCAGAACTTACGAGATAATCCAACACCAACAGGATGAATCAAAACTAAAGGAACTGTCTGAGAATTACTATTGCCAGAAACACTGTAGGTACAGCGCCAGTCTTGCCAGTTATAATCTAAAGAATTGTTAGCCATAACTCTATTAAATATTATTCTGCCCGTAGCGACTGATTAAGATCCTCATCCGTTTAAATCTAGCTGGGTAAAATAACTTTGTAAAATAGCCTTGGCGATCGCAAGTTGTTCTTTGCTCGCCTTAGCAACTTTGAGAGCGATTTTGGCAGCCCAATCCGATTAAAAGTTAAAGATTAAAACTTAAAAATGAGCTAAATTGAATAAGCTAAAAACGACTTAAGCCTAATTTGACTTCTAGAAGACGCTTTCAAGATATTCTCGTCAATATTCCTCTACTGCTGCGCTTGGTTTGGCAGGCGACCCCTTTATTTTTATTCCTATCGTTGGCAATTCAGGGGTTTCAGTCAGCGATACCAGCAGCAATGCTCATAATTAACAAACAAATTATCGATCTGGTAATTGCCAACTGGGGAAATACTAACTTTGTCTGGCGACCATTAATTATCCTGGTGCTAATTAGATTTACGGTTAGCCTGATACGGACAATTTTAAATCATATAAGTCTGTATGTAAGCCAAATTTTTAACGATCGCCTGAATCTCCACACTAAGTTTGTCTTGTTAGAAAAGTCGGCTCAGCTTGATTTAGCACACTTTGAATCTTCTGAGTTTTACGATACTCTTGCCCGTGCGCAAAACAGCAGCAGCAATCACCCTGTTAAGGTAATTCAAACTCTGACGGGCTTATTCGGACAGGGAGTTACCCTAGTTAGTTTGCTGGGCATCTTATTACAGTTTCATCTGGCAATTGTACCCCTGCTGTTTTTTACTGCCTTACCTTCTTTTTGGACGAGTATTGTCTATTCTGGGCGGCGCTTTTGGATGACACGAATGGAAACCGAGAGCGGGCGTTTATCTAACTATATTCAGCGGGTTTTAACCAGTCCCGAATTTGCCAAGGAAGTCCGACTCTTTAACCTGGGGAAGCATTTGCTAGGACAGTGGCGTCATATTCGGCTTGATTTTAACGGTAAGTCGGCGGCGATCGCGGCTGAATATACGAGAATGCGCGGTATCTCTGGAGTTTTGGTCAATAGCGGCTTTTATCTTGCCTATGGCTGGACGCTGATTCGGGCGATCGCTGGTCGGATTTCGGTGGGCGATTTTACGATGTACACGGGGGCTTTTAGTCAGGCACAGCAGGTTTTACCAGCAATCTTAGAAAATGTTGCCCGAATTTATGAGTCTAATTTGTACGTTTCTCAGTATTTTGATTTTCTTAACCTGCAACCCCAGGTAATCAATGTTGATCACCCTAAGTTTTTTCCCCAGCCAATTAAACACGGATTGTCAATTCGCAACGTCAGCTTCACCTATCCAGGTGCAGCCCAACCCACTCTCCGCAATCTCAATTTGGAGGTTAAACCAGGAGAGAGTATTGCCCTCGTGGGCTTAAATGGTGCAGGGAAAACAACTCTCTTAAAGCTGATTACCAGACTTTATGATGTCGGTACGGGAGAAATCGCCATTGACGGCATTCCCCTAACGGCGATCGAGTTAGGGTCACTGCATCAGAATATCGGCGTCTTAAATCAAGACTTTGCCCGCTACCAGCTTAGTGCTAAGGACAATATTAGCTTTGGTAATTTACGCCACAGGGAAAACCAAGCGCGAATCGAGCAGGCGGCTCTCGATTCAGGGGCAGATCGGGTAGTAGATACTCTAGAATCTGGCTATCAAACCCGTTTGGGCAAGATGTTTAAAGGTGGCGTAG
>JBCBWB010000184.1:0-9700 GCA_039817275.1 Cyanobacteria bacterium J06648_1
CTACGGGGGAAAATAATCAAACCGTAGAATAAACATCCGAACGACGCACGGGACTAGTCGTGTTGCGAGGTAGCAGCTTGTTCATCAGCCCGCCGATCGCCTCTAATCCCAGAGACAATGGTGTTACATCCAGTAATAAAATATCCTTGACTTCGTTGGTCATAATTCCCGACTGAATTGCCGCCCCGATCGCGACTACCTCATCAGGATTGACATTCTGATTGGGTTCGAGATCGACATAGCTACGAACTAGATCCTGCACCATCGGAATGCGAGTCGAGCCACCGACTAGCACTACTTCATCGATGTCCATCGGACCTAAGCCAGCGTCGGAGATGGCGCGCTTGAGGGGACGACGCAAACGACTTACCAAATCGCCACATAGCTCATCAAATTTAGCGCGGTTGAGCTGGATCTCAATATGCTTGGGACCGTCTTCAGTAGCGGTAATAAAGGGTAAGTTTATTTCCGTGACGGATAAATTAGAAAGTTCGATCTTGGCTTTTTCGGCTGCTTCCGTCAGTCTTTGTAGAGCCTGGCGATCGCTTTTGCGCAGATCCACTCCTTCCTGTGCTAAAAACTGTTCGGCTAACCAGTCCACAATACGGCGATCAAAGTCATTACCCCCTAGTTGAGTATCGCCACTGGTAGACCTAACTTCAAATACCCCATCGCCAATATCGAGGATCGAAACATCAAATGTACCACCACCCAAATCAAACACCATGATGGTTTGGGGACGACGCTGATCCAAACCATAGGCTAAGGCGGCGGCAGTAGGTTCATTAATAATCCGCAGCACATCTAACCCGGCAATGCGTCCAGCATCCCTGGTTGCCTGACGTTGTGAATCATTAAAATAGGCAGGTACGGTAATTACTGCTCCTGTAATTGCTTCGCCCAAATAACGCTCTGCCTCTTCAGCCAGCTTACGTAAAATCATTGCCGAAACTTCTTCGGGGGCAAACTCTTTTTTTAGCTTGGGACAGCGAATTTTGATGTTGCCTAGCTCATCACGCTTAATCGTGTAGGGAACTCGTTTCGATTCTGGCTGGAGTTCGGCATATTGACGACCGATAAATCTTTTAACACCGTAGAAAGTGTTCTCTGGGTTCAAGACGCTTTGCCGTCTGGCTAGCTGTCCGACGACCAATTCGCCATCTTTGTTAAAGCCAACCACAGAGGGGGTAGTTCGCATTCCTTCTGAATTAGCAATTACAATCGGCTTGCCACCTTCCATTACCGCCACTACGGAGTTTGTTGTTCCTAAATCAATGCCGACTACTTTGCCCATATGTGTAATAGTCTCCTAGAATCGTTCCCCAAAATATATATACTACGTGGTTTTTATTTGCTTTGGCAGCTTAACATCATGTAGTAGGATTTTTATTTTCTTTAGTTTACTTCAATAAATATAGAGGCTGAGGATTGTCAGTCAAGAGGAGGAAGTTAAAAGTCAGCCAAGACACTGCTCTTGAGTAGTAATTATCTCTGATCGTTTTGAGACAAACAACTAACAACTAGCAACTAAAAATGATTTATCTAGATTCTGCCCTTGTAGCAGATGCAAAAACCGCTCTAGCGATGGGTTGGGTCAAGGGCATTACCACCAACCCCACCTTGCTCAAAAAAAGCGTTCGCGAAGCGTGGACGGAGTCCAATCGCATTCCTGAAGATTGTCTACAGGAGTTAGCCAGCATTTGTCCAGGAGAGCTTTACTATCAGCTTTGCGCCACAGATTTTGACAGTATGATCCGTGAGGGACACCGAGCCGCAGAGCTAGTGGGTGACAAGCTAGTCTTAAAAATTCCTGCCACCGAGCTGGGTTTTCGAGTTACGGCACGTTTAGCTCAGGAGATTGCCTGTTCGGTCACGGCGATTTATAGTCCCGCCCAGGCAGCGGTTGCGTCAGAGGCAGGGGCTAAATATGCGATCGCCTACGTCAATCGTGCCACCAGACTATTGGGAGACGGCATTGCTCTAGTGCGCTCTATGGCTGATATTTTAGAACACAGTCAGACCGAAATTTTAGCCGCTAGTATCAAATCTTCCGAGGAAGCTGCCGCGACTTTGGCAGCAGGAGCGCATCATCTAACTCTACCGCTGAATATTCTTCAGGCTATCGCCACCCACGAGCTATCGCTCAAAACCGTAACGGAGTTTAGTTCGGGGGGAATCGGCATCTCTGTGCCTAATTAATCGGGGCGAGTACCTGAGCTAATTCTTGAAACATTTCGTTAACGCGATCGCCTGTTTTTGCCGAAGTGGTATAGATGCCAAGAATCTTGGAGAAACTTTGAGACTGATAATTTTCTACTAGCTTGGCTAACTTTTCGGCAGGGATTAGATCTGCTTTATTTAAAGCCACTATCACCTTGCCCTTGGGATTAATCTCAAAGAATAGCTGGAGATGCTGATTTAAATTTTTAAAGGTGTCGGAACGACTCAAATCCGCCACAACGATTGAACCACTAGCACCCTTGAGATAGCTAGGAGTAATTGACTTAAACTTAGTGTTGCCTTCTAGATCCCAAATCAGTAGATTTAGCTGGTGAATATCCCTATCTGTTCTCACATGAACTAATTTACGAGATACCTTAACTCCCACAGTGGAGAGATAGCGATCGCTAAACTTATCTTCTACAAAACGGCGCACTAAGCTAGTTTTACCGACATTAAAATCTCCAAGTAAACAAATTTTCTGGGTAATTGTAGACATTAATACAGTATTTATTGAGACAAATTCGGAGGAATAAATGGTTCAAAACTAACATATCGTTTTAACCATGCCGCTCGATCATTATCCTCGTTTTCTGGTAAAAGTAGTGAATCACAGCTACTAGTCAACCTTTGGGATTCAATTCCTCTCGCCACCAGAGCAGTTTTGACGCTTTGACACCGCTTTTGACCTAGTTCCTGATTTATTTTCGATGAACCAACACCATCGCTATGAGCGATTAACTTCAAATGTAGCTGAGGATGCTGCTGTAATAGTTCCTTGACCGCATTGATTTTACTAAAGTTATCAGCAAAATCAAGGGTACTCACGCCAGAATCGAAATGAATCCGCTGTTTTACTATTGGTAGCCGTTGTTCTAGCTTAAACACTACCTGTTTGACCCCTGGTATCTGACGGAATGCTTCTCCTATAGTTTGGCGCGTCGATTCTTCAGTTACAAACCCTTTAATCGTTAAACTGTCTGCTTGATAAACCGTCTCAATCGATACCTGAGACTGTTGATTAAATAAATTGGTTAGTCGCTGAATCTCCCCCGTGACCAGACTAGGATTCACTGGCACGTCTACCGTCGTAATCTGATTGTCAAGCTGAAGTTGGTGCTGTTGGGCGATCTCTTGCACCACTGACTGGGCCCGATCGCGCAAATAATCATTGGGAACTCGACCTTCAACAATCAGCTTCCCTTGCTTCACTTGGGGAACTAGCCGATAGACTGATATTTCGGGTGCTGCATCCAGTTGAATTGCGGCTGACTGTTCAATCTGAGTTGCAACCCTCGCACGATAGCTGCTTATTCCCCAAGGAACAACAATCAAACCCAAGAGAAAAATGAGTAGCCAGAGGAGTATCGGCGAGGATGACTTGGGCGGTTTATTCTCCTCTACCTCGGTTAACTGCTCTAGCTTCTGTCTAATTCCTGGCGGAACATCGGCTAAATTACCGTTAAAAGTTTGAATTGCTTCATCGTGTTCCAGGATTATTTCACCTAATACTCGACGAATTTTGGTAATAAACTCTTTTGGTGGTTCTCCTGCAACAATAACCGCCAGGTAGCAATATCCACCCACTTCAATCGGAATTTGCCAGTCTCCATAATCGACTGAGTCCAGCTCAGAACCCGAAGCAATACAGTCATTGGCAAAACTCCGAATTGCCGTCAGCATTCCTGCCAGCATGTCCGAATCGAGGCGTTTTTCGCCTGGGATTTGGATCTCCTGAATTACCAAACCCGAATCCTTATCAATCAAAAAGATCGCCCGTACTCGAAAGCCAATCGACTCTTTGAAAATCAGTTCTGCCTCGGATACGCCCTGCATTCTGGCTCGAAACTTGCGCTTGATTCCTTCAGGACTCAAGGTACTTTCTATCTTGCTGTTAATATCCTGAACTACTTCCACCATGTATTTAGAAATCGTGCTGCCAATTACGGGGTAGAGAGCATCGACCATGGCATCCTTTTCCGATTCAATCTGTGCTTTAATGGCTCGACCCATTTCTGGCCCTAATGTCTGAGGAATGGCATCTTCATCCAGTAGAATCTGTTCTCTAATTGAATGGGCAATTTCTGGCGCGATCGCTTTGGCAATGGCTAACGGATTCGCTCTGATTTCATCGGCGATCGCTGCGGGGAGAAGTCTGGCGATCGCCGCAGCCATTTTGGGAGAATCTTCAGCAGTCCGTTCGGCAATCAAGCGATCCAACATCGGTCTAACGGTTTGGATTACTCCTTCGCGCGAATCATCGAGCTTGAATTCTAGCAGTCCTACAATTAGAGGAATTAAGCTATTAACCGCATCAGCTAGAGATTCTGGGTCGGCATTCTCAGTTTCAACCGCTTTGACCTGCTCAATGGTTTCAATTGTTGCTATCTCTTCCGAGGCTACCGACTCTACTGTCTGTCTCAAAAACGCTTTATATTTGACCGCTTCTTCTAATGTTGGCTTTGGCTCACTATGAATTTCCACCTCAATCTCTGACTCAGATTCAAATGGAGGCTCAGCGCTAGATGTCGCTAAACCCTGTTCTAGAAAATTAAAGTCCTTACCAGGATCTCGGATCGATGGCTCTGAAGTTACTGTTGACGCTGAATCAGATATCGGAGCAGATTTATCCGACTCAACCAGCAGATCGATTAAACCATCAATCTGTTCTAACTTAGATTTATCTGTGCAACTTTCCTGAGCTTCATTGTCGGCTATGTCAGCCAGATTTTCGGGGTCAGAATTCATAAGCAAGATTTACTTTCGCTATTGTCAGCCTAAACTATACTCTTAAGAATTAAGTACTTTGCTCATCACAGCCATCAGACTACATCGATTTGAGGTTAACCAACGGTCAGAGCAGGCACCGTCGTTTTATATACTTTAGGACGGCGGTGTAAGGTTGACTTCTGATATTTCAGCCAGACCTTTACCTTGTTTAAGAGCTATTTCTAAGTTTTGTTCTGCCAGCTTGAGAATATGACGACTATCTACTGAATCTGTCGGATCAACAACTACCCCTCCTACAGTCATTTTAAGCGGTAATAGTACGCCATCAGCTTTTTGCAGCGGGGATTCGGTGATGCTGTCCTGCAAATAGGCAACGTATTCTTTAATCTCTTGACCTCTCAAACCCAAAACCAAACTAATAAATCTTTTACGCTCAGTAATTCCCAAGAAACTATCGGCAGTTACGGCGCTTTTTAATCTCTTGGCGATCGCTTTATAGACTGCATTTTCACTACCAATATCGGCGAAACTGCGGCTCGACTTAGCAGGGTCGAGAGAAAATAACATGACCACTAGAGAGCTATAGCGCGGGTTCTTGGGCTGCTGATGCATTTGCTGCAAGAGATGTTCGGTTATCCTAATTGTTGTCTCTTTATTCAAAACTCCCGTCACTTCCTCAGCAAAGGAGAATGCCTGTAACAACTCCTGTTGCGCTTGCTGCTGAACCATGGTCAACTGCTGTTGCTCTAGGGTAGCTTGGTTTTTGGCTCTCAATTGCCGCTGCAATTCTTCGATCTTGCTTTTCTGCTGAGCATTTTGCCATTTTCGCTTCAGGATTGTTGGCAAAGACAGCAGCAGACTGATAATAATTCCTAGACCCAAAGTCGCTAACAGCACAATTGCCAGAGATTGTTCAAGTTGCCAGATGCCAAAATTAATAGTCACCATCGCCGCGTTTTGCAGGGCAAACAGTACGGCAGCGATAGCCATTACTAGACCCATAATTACCAAGAAAACCATAATGCCAAACTGAAGAATTCAATGAGGGGTTTAGAAGTCTAAAACTAAGTATAAAAACTTATCCTTCCATCTTATCTGAGCCACGGACAATCAATAGTGATTAATTCAATTTGGCGCTCGCGAACAAATCCGCTGCCAGATATTCAGAGCAGGTATTGCCACGGTCTATACTGAGGTCGCAAGCCGATAGTTTATAGCCTGGAGAATCGAGATATAATCTACAGGGTGTAGCTGTTTAAAAAACTTTATCTTATGAATGACAATCCTGTAACCAACGCCTTCTTCTTCGGCAGAGCATTAGCTGAAGTAATGAGTGAAAAGCTAGAAGAGTCTTTCACCAGTACCATGAGCGATCTGGGTAAATTTGATGCCGAGCAAAGAGAAAACTTGCGGCAGTTTATGGAAGAAGTACAGCTAAGAGCTGAGAGAGCTTCTGGCGCTACAGCCTATCCTCCCACTAGCAGCAGTAACGGTAGCTCCAGCAGTAAAACTGCTGCACCGCGGGGAGTCAATATCGATACTAGCAGCAATAATTCTGCTGATTTACAGGCAATGCTCGACCAGCTAAGAGCCGAAATTGCTACTTTAAGAGCCGAATTAAAAAAATATCGTAATTAATACAAATCTTATTAGGCTTGTTAGTCATACTAACAGCGCCTTTTTCTCGATTTTGACCCTTAATAATTTAATGTCGGTTTGCTCGAGAGCAAATCTTTCCTCAGTCTTTTGGTCAATAAGTCGTTACTATTTATATTAGTTAATCGTAGTTAACCAAACAATATCATAATTAATTTTTTGTAATAAACTCTGTGTCTCCTGTCTTTCCCAATCAAAAAACAACAGATTACGAGTCGAGTCAGTCTGATCGATCTTTATCGATAGAGGTTGCATCTTCTCGACCAAGTGATAAAGATATGGCGATACCAATTTCTGGCAAATCTTATCGCTGGAATCGACCGAAGTATTCGCGCAATCGCCGTCGGCTAGACATTTGGGTATTTGCTTTCTCCTTTTTGTTTAGTAACTGGCGCAATAGTCGTAAGTGGACTTATGTTGGTGGATTTACTCCTGAAAAACAGGCTGTCAGACGCAGAGCGCAAGCTATTTGGATCCGCGAGAACTTTCTCAACTTAGGACCAACTTTTATTAAACTTGGTCAGCTCTTTTCAACTCGCGCCGATCTTTTTCCTCTCGAATATGTCGAAGAGCTGTCAAAACTCCAAGATCGAGTTCCTGCTTTTGACTACGAGCAGGTCAAGGAAACAATTGAGACAGACTTTGCCAAACCAATCGATCAGCTTTTTGCTAGTTTCGACCCGATTCCTCTGGCGGCAGCCAGTCTAGGACAGGTTCACAGAGCCAAACTGTTCAATGGGGAAGATATTGTGGTTAAGGTTCAGCGTCCAGGGCTCAAACAGCTTTTTACGATTGACCTTGCCATACTGCGTCAAATTGCCCGCTACTTTCAAAATCATCCCAAATGGGGTAAAAACCGCGACTGGATGGGGATTTATGACGAATGCTGTCGTATTCTGTGGGAAGAAACGGACTATCTTTTAGAAGGACGCAATGCCGACACTTTTCGCCGCAATTTTCGCGGAGAAGACTGGGTCTGTGTGCCTAGAGTTTATTGGAAATACGCTTCACCCAGGGTATTAGCTTTAGAGTACATGCCAGGCATCAAAATTAGTCATTATGAAGCGATCGAAGCGGCGGGTTTAGACCGTAAAGTATTGGCAAGATTGGGAGCTAAGGCTTATCTTCAGCAAATCTTGGGGGGTGGTTTTTTCCATGCCGATCCCCACCCAGGAAATATCGCCGTTAACTCCGATGGAGCCTTGATCTTTTATGACTTTGGCATGATGGGTCAAATTGAAAGCAATATCAGAGAAGGTCTGATGGATACCCTCGTCGGGGTGGCTCAAAAGAATTCAGACAAGGTGGTTAATTCGCTGATTAATCTGGGGGCATTGGTGCCGACAGGAGACATGAGTTCAGTCAGGCGCTCAATCCAGTTTATGCTGGATAATTTCATGGATAAGCCTTTTGAAGAACAGTCGGTAGATGCCATTAGCGAAGATCTCTACGAAATCGCCTACGGACAGCCCTTCCGCTTCCCCGCGACCTTCACCTTTGTGATGCGCGCTTTTTCTACCCTAGAAGGAGTTGGCAAGGGTTTAGACCCTGAATTCAACTTTATGGAAGTAGCTCAACCTTATGCAATGCAGCTTATGACGAATAGTAATGGTTCCAACGGCAACACTATCTTTGATGAATTAGGCAGACAGGCAGCTCAAGTAGGAACCGCCGCCTTGGGGCTACCAGGACGCATCGACGATACAATAGACAAGCTAGAGAGGGGCGATTTACGAGTCCGCGTTCGTTCCCTAGAATCAGAAAGAGTAATCCGCCGCTTAAGTGCGATCCAGCTATGTACGAACTATACTGTTTTGTTAGGTGCGCTATTGATCTGCGCCACTCTGCTCCTTGTTAGCCAATTTGAAGTATTAGCAGCGATCGCTGCTGCTGTGGGGTTAGTGCCTGGATGGGCATTGTTGCGAACACTAAAGCGTCTTGATCGCATTGACCGTATGTTCTAAGAAGATATGATGAGTCTAGCAGCATCTAAATTCTATCTAATTTCTAAATGTTGTTGAGCGGTCAATATCAATTCGTCGTCTTCAGACGAACTAATCTCTGACTCTATCTTTGATTTTTATCATACAGACTAAACAGTTTATGAAGCGTCAATTTATCGGTCTTACGGACACAGGTGTTGTAAGAACAGCCAACCAAGATAGCTACTTCGTTGATGATGAGCTGGGGCGTTTTTTTATAGTTGCTGACGGTATGGGTGGTCATGCTGGGGGAGAGCAAGCCAGCAAAATTGCCACCGAAATAATTTATGCTTATCTCAAGCAGAATTGGGATTCCCCACTCGATTCCCATGTGCTTTTAAAAGAGGCGGTAAACGAAGCTAATCTTGGTATAATCCAGGATCAAAAAGATCATCCCGAGAGGGGTGATATGGGTACTACAGTAGTAGTGCTGATTTTCCGCGATCAGCAACCCCTGTGCGCCCATGTGGGTGATTCTCGTTTATATCGTCTACGCGGTGCAAATTTAGAGCAGATTACAGACGATCACACTTGGGTGGGGATGGCTCTAAAAAAAGGCGAGATCGATGCAGAACAGGCAAAATTTCACCCCTGGAGACATGTTTTGTCTCAGTGCTTGGGTCGAGAAGATCTACAGCAGATCGACATTCAAAAATTTGAAGTAAAATCGGGCGATCGCCTGCTGATCTGTAGCGATGGTCTAACTGAAGAAGTAACCGACGGACAAATCGAAACTGCTCTTGCCAATCTGAAAACTTGCCAAGAAACTGCTCAAGAATTAATTGATGCAGCCAAGGCAGCAGGGGGATCTGATAACATTACTATAGTCATTGTCGAAGAAGAATAGTCGTTCTCAGTTAATCTGGGCGATCGCTACTACAACTAAATGCTTGCTGAAATAAAAGATATTGCCCAGAAATTTACCCCACGACTAATTGAAATTCGTCGTCATCTTCATGCCCATCCTGAGTTAAGTGGCGAAGAACACCAAACTTCTGCCTATATTGCTGGGGTGCTGTCTTCTTGCGGCTTAAATGTTAAGGAATCAGTAGGCGATCGCCCGATTTTACTTCAAATTTTTGAATGTCGATCTGCTGTAGATCTTCTCGACC
>JBCBWB010000185.1:0-2492 GCA_039817275.1 Cyanobacteria bacterium J06648_1
ATCGATACTGCTAGCCTGGAAACCTGGACTCAGGGGACTAAAAAAGTTAAATGCGTGCAAATCATTAACGATAGAAGTCGCTGGGACTGGTGCGGGTGCAGGAGTGGGACTCGGGGCTGGGGCTGGAGTAGAAACTGGTTGGACAATCGATGTTTGATCTACGGCTGGAGTCGCTGCGGGAACTGTAGGCGCTGCTTTCTTTTTCTTCTTCGCACCGCCAAAACTTTCCTCGTAGTAGTTCTCCATGGGAAAGTTGATTTTTGCCAGTAGCTCCTTGGTTGCCTCCATGAAGGGATTGGGACCACAGACATAAACAGTACGGTCGAGATAGTCAGAAGCGATCGCGGGCAAAATTGTTTCATTGATGCGACCCGTATAGCCATACCAGGGTTGACCAGGAACAGGTCGGGTTACAGTAATAGCAAGTTTAAAGTTGGGATAGCGAGAGGTCATCATCTCTAGCTCTTGGCGGAAGATAATATCTTCGGGACTGCGGGCGCTATGGAGGAAGACAATATCTACATTGGATACGGTGTCGCAGATCCAACGGGACATAGACATCATCGGGGTGATGCCGCTACCAGCAGAAATTAAAAATAGTTTTGCCGCAGGATTGGCAAAGTTAGTGAACTTGCCCATAGGAGCGTTCACCTCAATTTCACTGCCGACCTGCATATTGTCGTGTAGCCAGTTGCTAACTAGTCCTGGAGGGGCGCTAGGCTCGTCTCTAGGAGCAGGAACTCGCTTGACGGTAATCTCAATTGTATGAGGGCGGGAGGGGGTAGAGGAGATGGAATAGGAGCGTTTGACGTTCTTCCCAGCGATATCGAGACTAAGGGTTAAGAATTGCCCTGGCTGATAGTCAAACTTGATTGGAGGGTCGGCAGTAAAGCTAAAGGTCTTAACGTCAACAGTTTCGTCAATGATTTGCACGCATTTAACTTTTTTAGTCCCCTGAGTCCAGGTTTCCAGGCTAGCAGTATCGATCGCTGCCAAGGGCATATATTGTTCGGGGGTCAACAGTTGAGGAACAACGGCAGTTTCTTCTCCAGGAATGGTTTTGACCCACAGCAGGTGGTTACCCAGAGAGATTGTATCAGAAGGTTTGAGCAAATATTCTTGGTTTAGCTGAGCATCTTCATTATTTATCTTGGAACCATTGCGACTACCAAGGTCGGAATAAAAATAACCGCCGTTGCGGAAGGCGATTTTGCCGTGAGTACGGCTAGCAAGATTATCGTCGAGAACAACACAACAGCGATCGTCTCGACCGACTAAACACTCTTGATTGAGCTGATCTTCTGGTGCTAGCTGAATAGTCTTGGTTTCTTGGGGGTTTCTGGTGTCAATAATAATGATTTCTGGCATTTTAGCTTCGATTTAAATAAATTTTGACTAAATTGGGGCTAAATTTATATTTGCTGAGGATATTTCAATCATCTCTAGCGGCAGACTACCTTGCAGGAGAAGTAATCTCGGTAATATCTTGCTGATTTTGCTGTGCCTGAGTGACCAGAGACAAAAGTTGATCGGGGGTCATATTTTGTAAATGTGGTTGTCCTGACATATTAATTAGTTGAGCAACGACAGATGGCTTATGAGATTGACCGAGTAAACTGCGAGCAGTATCTTTTACCAGATCGTTTTGTAGTGGCTGCTGCAAAATTTGTGTTGCTTGAGCCAAGGCTTTTTTCTGGTTAAGCTGATTCAGGGCATAGAGGCTAGATGACTGAGTAATGGGATTTGGTTCTTGCAACAGTTCTAGTAGCGCATCATCAACTGCCTGAGCCGAGAGGCGATCGCTGTAGATCTTGGTTGTCGTACCACCACCTTTAACTACGGTTGCTTGGGTACTATTTATGCCCCCTGGCATAATTTCTCTAAGGAGCTGAGGGTTCAAACGTTGCTGCCATTGAGGTTCTGCCGCTAGCACCTGGGCGATCGCTTCTGGGGCAATAACTCCTGTTCTTCTGGCTAGCTGGACTGCGTCTGGTTCGTCGTTGAGCAGCTCTAAAACCGCTAACAAAGGAGTAATAATTAACTGCTGTTTTGCCAGCAATAGCTTGCGCAGCAGGACAAACACGGGGCTATTGCAGTGGGGCTGGAAGTTACTGATTACCTGATAGCGCGAATTTTCCACCTGAAGAATGGCTAACAGTTTTTCTGCCTTGGGGCGCAGAGAATTAAATAGTCCGCTTAATACCTGGATATGCTCTTGTTTATTGATGTTATATTCATTTTTAAGGCTGGCAATCTGTTTGGTTTTTCTTTCTACCGCCTCATGAACGGGAACACCACTATCAACTAATTCTTGCAGTTGAGCGGCGATCGCTTCTTTATAACTTTCAATTCTTAATCGATCTTCTTGAGGATATTCTTCCGTTGGTTTGAGTAGGGTAGGGTCGTTGATTCCCAGCCTAGTTAACACCCCGTAGTGTTCTTCTTCGGTTACTTCCAATCGCTGGCGGATCGACTCTAGTGACTTCAAACTG
>JBCBWB010000185.1:2588-9591 GCA_039817275.1 Cyanobacteria bacterium J06648_1
TCTAATACTCCTTGATAAACCTGAATACGGTCTTGTTTGGTCACTTGGGGTACAACCTGAGCCAACAGATCCAGCTCATCGGCTTTAAGATCGTCGAGGGATCTACCACCCAGGACTTGAGTAAAATCAAGAGAAAGCTTTTTGAGTTGACGACGCAGCTTGTCGGCAAAACCTTCTTTCTTATACTGATCTTGAGTACGACCCCAGGTACGTACTAGCCAGAGAGTACTAAGTAAGACTACTAGGGCATTAAAGATCATCTGCACGATGAAGGGAAAGCGCAGAATTTCGGGACGACCGCCATAAACATAAAAAAAGTTGACCGCCAAGAAAGTAACGAGAGTAAAAATGCGGTGCCGAATAATCTTTGAGTCCACATCAGGACTTTGCTTCTTGACTACCGCACCATAAACTTTCTCAATTCTGTTAATTACCAAATAAAATATACTCGCCATTGCCCCCAGAGTTAGAGGGGTGGCGATAAACTTCGGAATAGGAATGGCGTTACCACCCAGATAAAAGCCAGGATTAAATATCTTCCCGACCTGTCCCGCCTCATGAGTCCAAGCACCAGAGAAGTAATATTCAAAGTTTCCCGAATAAAGGAAATAATAAATAAAATAACCAACAACCAAGCCTAGATAGCCGTACTGCACCAGATTACGCCCAGGCTTATCAATTTGCTCCCAATATGCCTTCTCGGAGTCAATATCCATACAGGGAGACTTGCAGCTAATACAGGTGATTTTTTCCTTATTTGTTTCTTGGTCAAAGGTACGACACATCGACTGAGTGATCGTTTTAGGAGGCTGCTTTTGCGCCTCACTCCCCAAGAGTCCTCTAGGTCCAGTCAATACCATCTGCACCATGCCAAAGGGACAGACATAATGACACCAGGCACGACCACCATAAAAGAGGTTCATCACAATTGCTGCCGCGATGGTAAACAAGAGAAATCCGCCAAACACGGGACGTGCTGAATTAACGAACAAGATTCGCATATTCAAGCCAATAAAAAACAGCACAAACTGAAGATAAAGATGATTTTCAATTAACCATTTATTTTGGCTAATTTGCTTTTTAGGCTTCAGTCCCAAAGCGCGAGGAATTTGCGATAAAAAATACAGCGGGCAAATGCGTCGCCAAAATTCGTGTCCCAGCACAAAGATAATGCCAAACCCAGCTGGCACAATAAAACCCCAGAAGATTCTCGCTCCCACCGCATAGGGAGTTCCTGGCAAACATTTTCCCTGAAGTCTGATGCAGGTTTCAGGGTCTTGCGCACGGTTGATTAATTCATCTTTTAAAGGACTGAAAAAATTGGTATTGGGGTCAGTAAGATATTGAGATACTGGGTCGAAAAATAGAGACACAATTAACAGTAGCCAACCCACTACCAAGACATACCGAATGGCATGAGCTTTCTGTTCTGCAACTTTATTAAGCATCGAAGTTATTCCTAAAAATATCACTTATCATGGGTGCTGGTCATTAAATATTACTATGTACTACTGTGCAAAATTATTCAGTATTCTCTGAGAGCTAAAAAATTAAGAATTCTGTAAGAAACTTGTCAATCAGTCCAGAGTAAAATAACATCTCTTAATCCTTACTATTAGCTTCTTGACTCTTAACTCTCACCTCCCATACAACTAAGGCGGGGACACTTATTTGAGTAGAGTCATGATCGTTATTGGTTTGATGAGCGGCACTTCCGTCGATGGTATTGATGCGGCACTGGTTAACATACAGGGTCGGGAAGCAGATCTCGAAGTTACCCTGTTGCAGGGAGCGACCTACCCTTACCCCGAACAGCTTCGGGCGGAGATTTTGGCTGTCTGTGGCGGCAAGTCAATCAGTATGCCTGAACTAGCAGCATTAGATAATGCGATCGCCTGCCAATTTGCTCAGGCAGCCCAGCAGATTCAGGCTCAGGCTCAAGCAGCAGAATTAATTGGTTCTCACGGTCAGACGATATATCATAAACCACCAACCAAGGCAGAATTGGGCTACAGCTATCAGATTGGGAGAGGAGAATCAATTGCTCACCAAACAGGACTAAAAACCGTGAGCAATTTTCGCGTTGCTGACATTGCGGCGGGAGGAGAAGGCGCTCCTTTGGTTTCTAAAATCGATCTTTGTTTGTTGTCCGACTCTAATAAAACTAGAGCAGTGCAAAATTTAGGCGGCATTGGTAACGTTACCTATTTACCTGCTCAACAAGCAGCTGATGGCGAACTACAGATATTCGGCTGGGATACAGGTCCTGCCAATACTTTGTTAGATCTAGCAGTAACTCGCTTAAGCCAGGGGACTAAAACTTACGATGAAGATGGTCAATGGGCAGCTCAGGGTACGCCAAATTTGGAGTTGGTAAGTCGATGGCTACAGCAAGACTTTTTTCAGCAGTTACCACCAAAATCTACTGGACGGGAATTATTTGGCGAGGCATATTTAAGCCAGTGTTGGCAAGCAATGGATTTACTTGGTTTAAAAGACTGCGATCGCCTCGCCACCCTAACAGAGTTAACGGTAGCCTCTATTGCCCACAGCTATCGGCAGTTTTTACCTCAAATGCCAGAGGAAGTTTTGCTTTGTGGAGGAGGAAGTAACAATTCATACCTGAGACAACGCTTAGAAGCTGAGTTAACATCGGCACAGATAACTACAACAGACGAGGTAGGAATTAATGGGAATTTCAAAGAGGCGATCGCTTTTGCGATATTAGCATACTGGAGAATCCTGGCAATTCCTGGCAATTTACCACAGGTCACAGGAGCAAGCAAGGCGGTTTTACTAGGTGACATTCATCCAGCAATAAAATAGATTTTTGTCTATGTATAAGCACTTTTGCTGTATTTACACTGCAAAAAGATCGAAAATTAAGAGGATAAGGTTGTGGCTCATACTTTCTTAGTTGACGCTGGCTATTGGCATGTGACTGGTCATTGGCTAAAACCAGATCTGGCGCCGATTTCTCTGGAAGGGGGAATCACCATCGCCTGGAAAAGAGCTAATTGGTTTAAATTGACCACTAGTCTTACCTGTGATGATGAAACAGCAACGGAAATCATTTACCAGTGCCGAGGCAACCTGAATTACGAGGCAAAACACTATACCTATGTTTCTCAACATAGCCTTTTGGGGAATATTGAGGGAGAAGGAAGACTAGGAAGCCAGTCTATTATCCAGTACTACTGGTTCATGGATGGTAAAAAGCAAAAAGGCTTGGATACCTATGTGTATGTAGATTCAAACACCTATTACCTTACCAGCAGCATTTTAGATGGTCACAGCATCAAAAGCATAATTGAAGCTACTTTGAGCCGCTAGTCTTGAATCATAATTTAAAACTTGGCAGCCGCTATAATTTTGCTTCAACCAATGACAATAGCCCAAATCAATTTAAGAAACCTAGTTTTCTGATAGAAGATGAATACAGATCCCAATCAAGGTCGTTTACTTGCCAATCGCTACGAATTATCTGAGCTTGTCGGCGAAGGCGCTATGGGTCGAGTTTACCGCGCTCAAGACACTGTATTAGGTGGTGTTACTGTCGCCGTTAAATTTTTGGCTCATGCTCTGCTGAATGATAGTATGCGTGAGCGTTTTGAGCGGGAAGCCACTATTTCGGCTCTCTTAGGAGAAAAAAGTATTCATGTTGTCAGGGTCAAAGACTATGGCGTTGATGCGAACAACGCTCCATTTTATGTGATGGAGTTTTTGTCAGGGGACAGCATCAACGATCTTATTTGCTATCAGCCAATCCCCCTCAAAAGATTTTTGACTCTAGCTCGTCATGTATGTCTGGGATTAGAATCAGCCCATCAGGGAATTCACTTTAATGGTGAGCTGTGTCGGATTATTCACCGCGATATCAAGCCTAGTAATATTATTGTTTTGAACGATCCTACCCTAGGAGAAGTGGCAAAAATTCTCGATTTTGGGATTGCCAAATTAGTTCAGCCAGATGCCAGCCAAACTCAATCTTTTATGGGGACTTTAGCCTACTGTTCGCCCGAACAAATGGAAGGGAAAGAGCTTGACAGTCGTTCTGATATCTACAGCTTGGGTGTGATGATGTATGAAATGCTCACTATGGATATGCCTTTGCTGCCCCAAAACTCATCTTTTGGCGGTTGGTATCAAGCCCACCACAATTTCAAGCCTGAGCCATTTAGCGGCAGACTTGGTTTACCTTCTGAACTACAAGATTTGGTCTTTCGCTGTTTGGAAAAAGAAAGAGACTCAAGACCTCAAAGCGCACGGGAAATTTTGGGGACGCTGGAGCAAATCGAGAAGCAGGCGGAGTCTGGCGCAGTTAGCTTTAATTCCGATGTCACCGCTACCGAAAGTCATAATAACCTAGGTGCAGACATTACTTTGGCAACAAAACCATCTCGCGATGAGACTAGCCAATTTGTTGAGGATCGAACGATTAATGCGGAAACCTCAGTAACAGAAATTTGTCTTCAGACTCCCTGGCCGAAAGATAAACCAATACGCAAAATTGTCTTTTCTCAGTTAGTCAATACTCCTTTGGGAGAAGCTCCTGTTCTTTGTGTCATGCTTGAGCAAGAAGATATTTATCAGCGAATTTCTTCTACCCGTTACAATCAATTTTTGTATTTGGGCAATCCCCACCCAACATTACTTTGGATTACGATGCTTTACAACCAAGAACATGGTGCCAAATGGCTACCTTGTTATCTGGATCTTAAATCTCATAAGGGGCAAGAAATTACTCGTGCTTTAGCAGACAACGGCAAGTATCGCATCTTATTTTATGGTCTAGAGGAGCCAGAGCAGTGTCAGCATATCGCTAGCTCAGTGATTAACCAGCGTAACCGTGAAATGTTGCAGCAGTGGGCAAATTTGAGTCAAGTTACCAAAAGCTTTGGCGATAGTAAAATGGCGAAAAGAATTTTGAAGCAGGAATTGGAAAAGTTGAAAGGCAAAATTATTACTAAAGTTAAGGCTTCTAAGCTGACTGATGTTAATGCGGGAGAGTGAGAAGTAGAAGGTAAGCCCACAGCCCTTCGGGCAAGCGCTCTTTAGAGAGCTTGGGTGCTAATGCACCCGTGGATACCGCTTCGCATAAGGTAAAAGGTAGATTGGTTAATAATTGCTACTTTTTTGGTTTGCTAAGAATTTTGGCATAGACAATTGATCATGGATAGTTATCAGCTAATTTATGGATAGTGAGCCACAAAACTTTAAGGTAGGCGATCGCGTTAAGATTATTGCTTTACCTGACTATATCAAGACCGCTGAACCGATGCCGATGTTGCGATCGCCCGATGTTTTAGTCATTGGCGAAGCAGGAACGATTATGGATCGTCGTCCTGGTGGCTACTATGGTATTCGCTTTGTCCAGGGAGCTTTTTTGTTGGAAAGTCGGTATTTTGAACTGATTGAAAATTAGCAGCCAAATAATTGATAATTAAATCGATAGTTAAATAGCCAACAGTCATCGGTTCCCGATATGGAAGTATCCGAATTAAAACGTACAATTGAAGCGATCGCTTTACGCCTGGGTAAAACTCAGGAATATCTTTGACCCCCCTGCCCTGAAAGCAAAAATTCAAGATTTGGAGCAAAGGGCTTCCCAGCCTGAATTTTGGGACGACCAGGCTACTGCCCAGCAGGTTTTACAAGAATTGAACGATTTAAAGTCAAGTTTAGAGCAGTATCAAGGTTGGCAGACTACCTTAGAAGATACCAAGGCGATCGCCGAATTACTCGAACTAGAATCGGATGAATCTCTCGCTCAAGAAGCAGCAGGTAATTTAGACCAGCTAGATCGAGAGCTAGAACTTTGGGATCTCCAACAGCTTTTATCTGGTACTTATGACACGAAGGGCGCAGTTTTAACCATTAATGCTGGTGCAGGGGGGACTGATGCTCAAGATTGGGCGGAAATGTTGCTCAGGATGTATACCCGCTGGGGCGAAAAAGAGGGCTATCAGGTTCGTTTAGCTGAGTCTTCGGCGGGAGATGAGGCGGGAATCAAATCGGCTACCCTCGAAATTGATGGACGTTACGCCTATGGCTATTTAAAAGGGGAAAAAGGGACTCATCGTTTAGTCAGAATTTCTCCCTACAATGCCAACGGTAAGCGCCAGACTAGCTTTGCAGGGGTGGAAGTGATGCCCAACTTGGGAGATGAAGCTTTAAAACTAGAGATTCCCGACAAGGATTTAGAAATCAAAACCTCTCGCTCTGGTGGTGCTGGGGGACAGAATGTCAACAAGGTAGAAACAGCCGTCCAGATTGTTCACCTACCAACTAAGATTGCCGTACGCTGTACCGAAGAGCGATCGCAACTACAAAACAAAGAACGAGCTTTAGCCTTGCTCAAAGCCAAGCTATTAATTATTGCCGAGGAACAAAGAGCCAAAGAAATTGCCGAAATTCGCGGTGATATGGTCGAGGCTGCTTGGGGTAATCAAATTCGTAACTACGTTTTTCATCCCTACCAGATGGTAAAGGATTTACGAACGGAAACTGAGACAACTGACGTTAGTGACGTGATGGACGGTAATTTGAATTTCTTGATCGAGGCTTATCTACGACATGAGAATCAACTAGTTTGAGCTAGTTATTAAGGAACTACCCCTGTCAAGTCGGACAGATATAAGATCTAAAAACTTATAGGGGTTTCGTAAAGAGCGATCGCTTGAAAAAATCTATTTACGTTTAATTCGGCGAACTTTTTTGAGACTATCAGGTGTCAAAGGTTGATTGTCAGGATCGGCAACAGCATTTGCTTCAATTTCTGACTCACTCATAAAGTTATCTCTTACCTGCTGTTCGTACTCTGGATGAATCCAGGTCAGATCATCAATAGTAAAATTCATCTCTGCCATAGCTTGCGTGAGAACTACAGAGATATTCTTAAGAGCGGGTTTGACATAGATCTCTGTACCAGGAGTAGGAGAATTATCGTGGCGGATTAAACTAATGCGATCGCCTGAAGGTAAAGTTAAGGTAGCGAAAATCA
>JBCBWB010000186.1:0-9548 GCA_039817275.1 Cyanobacteria bacterium J06648_1
CTGGTCAGATGCTTCGCATCGCGCTCAAAGTTGCTTCGCAACGCTGGCGCGAATGCGCCGTTCGCCGCAAGGCGCAAGGGAATGCGCGAGATTGGGGTTTCCTAAAGGATACACTCAATGCTACAAGTGCAAGCCGCTTCGCATAGGGGGAAAGTTCCCCCAATATGGATCTTTATGTTTGAAGCTAAATTTTGTACAATAGAAAAGGAAATTGAGTCTTTGATTTAATTCATATCAAATCAAATCAAAATAAATTGCCAATGGTAAAACAATAAAGCCGATCGCAATTAAAACTGCCAGGATTAGAGCGATCGCATATACCAAAGGACTAACTTTTGAGTTCAATACTCCAATCGACTGCCAGCCACTCCAGATCCCATGGCGTAGATGAACTCCCAACATTACCATTACACCAGCATAGCCAAAAGCATAGACAGGATTCTGGAATTTTTCCCCAACCAATCCAGCCAAATCTCGCATTTCTACTCCGTTGATCACAGTCGGGTAATAAGCGCCAAACTTAAAAGTTGCTAGATGCAATACCAGAAATCCTAAAAGAATTATGCCCGTGATTGCCATACTGCGGGAACTAAGGGATTGTTTGCTAGGTTGCCCGATACTTTTTAGCTGGTTATAGCCTTCTGGTCGAGCTTTGAGCGTATTTAGCCGAATAGTAATGCCCACTACTACGTGAAAGAGAGCTAATCCCAGTAGAATAAATTCAATTAAATAGAGTAAGATACCCAGACTTTCCAAAAAATGGGCTAGCTGATTGTAAGCTTGACTTCCAGCAAACAAAGTTAGGTTGCCGATCATGTGTACGAAGACAAATAAAGACAGACCCAGCCCTGTAATACCCGTGATAATTTTTTTACCGATGGGAGAAGTATAAAAACTAATTACTTTCGGGCGATCGCTACTTATAGTCATAAAAAAAGTACCTTAGGGGCTAAGATCCATTGTATTTTATTCTTAACGCCGAGGGGCAGCTACCAAAAGTCAATATATAAGACCTAACCTCATGGAATCTAGCAAACTAATCGCTAACAACGTTTCACTGCCTTCTCTAGGAATTGGTACTTGGTCTTGGGGCGATCGCCTTTTTTGGGGTTATGGTTCAGGCTATGGAGAAACAGAAGTAGCCGAGGCTTTTGAGGCGGCGATCGCCAATGGAGCGACTTTTTTGGATACGGCAGAAGTATACGGTTTGGGAGAATCGGAACGACTGATCGGTCGCTTTCTTAAACGAACTTCTCAACCAGTGCAGATCGCTACCAAATATTTTCCGCTGCCCTGGAGATTCAATGGTCAAGCCGTAGCCGATACTCTCAGCGATAGCCTCAAGCGACTTCAGGTAGAACAGGTTACACTCTACCAGGTGCATATGCCCTTTAGCTTTTTGATGAGCCAGCAGACATTAATGGAAGCCTTAGCTAAGGAAGTAGAGCGAGGCAGAATTTTAACGGTGGGGGTAAGTAACTATTCCGCCGAGCAAATGCAGGAGGCGCATACGCTGCTCGCACAGTATAACGTCCCTCTAGCAGTCAACCAGGTTCGCTACTCGTTACTAACTAGAAAGATCGAACAAAACGGTATTCTAGAACTGGCTCGCAGATTGGGCGTTACCATTCTGGCTTATAGCCCTCTGGATCAAGGATTGCTGACAGGTAAATATACCCCAGCCAATACCGACATCGTTCAGGGTGCTAGAAAACTAGATCCCCAATTTTCTGCATCTGGCTTGAGTAAAATCGAACCCGTGATTAGTAAACTCAAACAGCTCGGTGAGAAATATGATAAAACCCCTGCTCAGGTAGCTTTAAACTGGCTAATTATGCAAGAGAATGTGATTCCTATTCCTGGAGCCAAAAATGCCAAGCAGGCTCAAGATAACGCAGGAGCAATGGGGTGGGAACTGGAGCAAGAAGACTCTTCACAACTTGGTCAGTTGACATCTAGCATCTAGCATTTAGCACCGAGTAAGAAACTAACTAGATTGCAATCAGTCCACAGCGCGTTAGCGCAGATCGTCGCCGCAAGCGACGACTGGAAGGCAGAAGCCTTCGTGGACAAAGGACTTGTGCTAAAGCATACCGCTTCGCATATCTGCATCTAGCTTCGCAAATGATCAGTAATCACGCTGTCATCTGAATATGGCTAAAAGTTCAAAATATTGTCACAATAAAGTCACATTGTCAAATTAAATTGAAAATAACTAGAGAAGCTAGGAACTAATCCCCTGCTTCTAACATTTAATCTATCTATACAGCCATATTTTCTTTTAATTGACCATAGACGTTAAGACAAATACTATGACACAGTCATCAATTTGGAAAAAAGCCACTTCTTCATTGTCTCTAGTCCTCCTTGGAGGAGGGATTGCACTAGGGGGCAATTATTTAGTTAATAGTCCTGACGGCTTTGCAATCGAAAATAATAAGTCCAATACAGTTGCTCAAGCAGATACCCAAGATAATGTTCTCGAAACTGCGATTGCTGTGCCTCAAAACTATGTTAGCCAGGTAGTTAATCAAGTAGGAGACTCTGTAGTCCGCATCGACGCTTCCCGCAAGGTTGCTAGAAATGTCCCTGCGGCATTTAACGATCCCTTTTTTAGACAGTTTTTTGGCTCGCAAATGCCGAATATTCCCAACGAGCAAATCCAAAGAGGGTTTGGATCGGGCTTTATTGTTAGCTCTGATGGTTTGATTTTAACCAACGCCCATGTAGTGGAAGGGAGCGATCGCGTCAAGGTGACTCTCAAGGATGGTCAAAGCTATGAGGGTGAGGTGATGGGTACAGATTCTCTTACCGATGTCGCCGTGATCAAAATTGAAGCAGATACTTTGCCAGCGGTAACATTTGCCGACTCTGATAATTTACAGCCAGGAGAATGGGCGATCGCAATCGGCAATCCTTTGGGTTTAGATAACACAGTCACTACGGGTATAGTTAGTGCCACAGGCAGAACCAGCGCTCAAGTAGGCGTTGCCGACAAGCGAGTCAGCTTTATTCAGACTGATGCAGCAATTAACCCTGGTAACTCTGGAGGACCACTACTCAACGCCCAAGGCGAGGTAATTGGCATCAACACGGCAATTATCAAGAATGCCCAGGGATTAGGTTTTGCCATTCCTGTAAATGCAGCGCGAGACATTGCCGAAGAACTGATCGCTAAAGGTAAAGTGGATCATCCTTTCTTAGGAATTCAAATGGCAAAAATTACATCTGAGTTAAAGCAGGAACTAAAAAGTCGAAGAAACCTCAATATAGATGCAACAGAAGGAATCTTAATTGTTGATGTAGTTCCCAACTCTCCCGCTGCTCAAGCAGGACTAGAGTCTGGTGATGTAATACAGGAGATTGCAGGAAAAGAAATCAGCACAGCAGAGCAGGTACAGCAAGCCGTTGCTAAAACTAATGTTGGCGATCGCTTGAATCTCGCTCTGAATAGAAATGGTAAACAGCTAACTAAAGAAGTCCAGGTTGGTATTTTGCCTCAGCCACAAACAGTAAATCGCTAATGCTTTTGTAGCCATCTGTAAATTTTTCTCACACACTAATTAAGGCGATAAGTCAGCTTTGGCTTGTCGCTTTTTCTCTTGACTAGGATAAAATTCTCTAAAAGATTGAGGCGATCGCTAAATAGAAAATATTGTTTCTATCATTGTTGCCAAAGATTAAAGCTATTTGTTAATCAATGTGAGCAACGGCATATATATTTTTTTACTCTATTTAGATTAAGCGTTAGATTCAATACATAAAATCGATACTGTATGATATATTAGTCTCTGTTGCGAAAAAGCAGTGGCACGTATCATACCTGGGGGTATGGCGGAATCGGTAGACGCTGTAGATTTAAAATCTGCTGACCGCAAGGTCGTGGGAGTTCAAGTCTCCCTACCCCCATCATTTTGCTCACAGTCTATAGCTGCTGTCCGTGACAGGAAGCATAACTTTGCCGTTTTGGAAACTTTATGCTCCCTCTAAAAACTATATTAAAATTTAACTAAGTTTATTTTAGGCTATCTATATTACGTAATCACTGGAGATGTTAAGCTATTCCATTCGTCTTCTACTTCATTATCTCAAATTCAAAACCATTCCTATACTTTCTTAAAACATTACTAATCAGCAACGCCTGTCAGGCAGAGTCTGCGAAGAATTTAGGAGAGGTGCGGTAGCAATTAACTCTCCGATACTGGTTATGGTTCGACAGTCTTTTGTTTCTATTTTAGTTTCCGCGTTGTTTGTGTCACAACCTAACCATTGCTTACAGCGATCGCAGAAACCCAAATAATTATTATTAGCGATTGTGAAGCTAGCGCGGCGCGAAGCGCCCAGTCGTGCAAACAGCTTCGCTGTTCCAGTCGTCTTGACGACGATCTGTCCCGATAGGGGACTGCGGCATCACTTTTTGCTGAAAGTCGCAATAAGGACAGCGATCGTCTTTGAGCGACCATATTAGAGGCTCATAGATGGGTTTGTTTTAAGGCTTTCGGTAAACTGTATTCCTATTCCAATTGGTTCGAGAGAGTATAAACGACTTCTTTAAGGGATTTTAGAAGATTTCGGT
Source organism: Cyanobacteria bacterium J06648_1 (assembly GCA_039817275.1). Taxonomy (GTDB): domain Bacteria; phylum Cyanobacteriota; class Cyanobacteriia; order Cyanobacteriales; family Xenococcaceae; genus Waterburya. The sequence goes on from JBCBWB010000186.1 coordinate 4,577, forward strand.
AGTGAGATGCGATCGTATATTTCTAGATTGCTATAATCTCTCATCTTAATTTGCAATTTAAAGAAAATAGATTCTCTTGGTCATTCGCATCATGCGAAGGTTTTTACTTATTTACTCAATCTATCTTTATAGATGTCGGGGCAAACAAGCCGCTGACAAAGTAGACATCACAACACAAACTACTAAGAGGAAAACTATGTCTACTCAAAATTATATCGCTGCTACCGCTGCCTTCCTACTTGCTTCTGTTGCTGTTATCGCTCCTGCAAAAGCGCAAACCACCGCAATTGGTAGCAGCAGTCAAGTATCAGAGCAAACTTCGGTAAATCAAGGGATTGGCAACAGCAGCTATCAATCAAATACTCAACTGGGTGCATCTGATGTTGGAGCTGGCTCAATATATGGAGGCAATTCCTCGGCTTTCGGGGGCATTGAGCAGTATTCAAATCAATCGGGAGGGAACGTTGGAGTTGGCAATACTTTAGACCAACGAAGTCTACAAAACGGAGTTCAAAGAGTAGGAGCAGGCACTATCGGTGGTGGATCTTCCACAGCAGGCAGTTCGATCTACCAAGGAAGTGGTCAGTCTAGCGTCAACTATGGTGCTGGCAATAGTGCGGGTCTGAGTAATGGACAGTTCGATTTACAGCAAATTGACGCGAAGAATGGTTCTTTGTAGGTAGCGAAATACCGAATGACAGGAAGCGAACGTTTGCTTCTTGTCGATCTTTCTTTACTGAACCCAAATTTACTACGTTAAACCTGTGCTTGAATCTAATATTTTTAAATTGGAAAGTTTTTCCAAGATACTTTTTCTGTTAGCGCCTTTATTTCTCTTTGCTTTTCCCAATTCAACAAGAGCAGGATGTGTTGCGTCTGATGTTAATGCTCAGTATGTTATCGGCTCTCGTTTTCCGTCACCATCAGCACAGAGTAACAATACTGATGTCCAATTTGGAGAAACCTGTTTGGGCAATAACAGCCACGGCAATAATCTGCAAATATATTCGGGAGTAGAGCCTGTAGAACAAAAAAGAGAACGCAATGTATATCTAAATTCTGAAGGTGAGAATAGGTTGCCTTTATTACAGACTCCCAATATAGATGTCAGGGTAAACCAGCAGCAGTATCTTCCCGTATTGCCTTAGTCACTAATTTCTGAACAATGCTTTGTTTTCTATCTGTAATTATTTTTTTGAACTGAGCATTGTTTTACTAGAGACTCAGCTCATCAGTCATAGCATTTAAGGTCATAAATCAATACGGCAGCTTTTTCACTTTCCTGCTTCGCATCAATTGCAGGTTTTCTAACTAAGGCTAATGGTCAAATAGAATTGTCGGCACTGAACAGACTGTTGTCATAAATACCGTCATTAACTTGAATTGAATCTTTAAGTCAATTTTTCAGAAGTCAAATATGCCAGAAAAAATATTTCAAATTACTTTTGCTTTGGTAACAACTATTATCGCGATTTCAGGCGTACAGGCTCAAGTTCAACCAATAGCGATCAATCGCAATCTCGTTAGAGAAGACCCTAAAGCTTACTGTACTCCTTTGCAGGGTCAAGCTGTATACGATGGTGCGATTGTGACTGTTCCTGCGGGACACGACTGTAGTAGCTGGCTCAACTATCTCTTACAGCAGGAGATTACGGAAAAAAATATCGAACTGAAGCGAGAGGAAAACGAAACCAACGCTAAATTACAGCTTTATCTCAACACTACTCCCCGTTGGTAGACAAACCAGCTTACAAAGCTTTTTGTATTTAAAGAAAAATCACTCTTAATTTTACCTAAAATCAACAATCTACTTGAGGATAAAAATAATATGAACGCATTTAAATCATTATTACTAGCAACTGTTTCAGGCTGTACTTTACTCTCTCCCATAACTATAAATCCAACAGCCGTTTCTGCTCAATCGTTGTTTCCTAGCCATACGCAATATGTTGCTCAACAAACTGAATCGTCTAACCTCATGGTCGTTCAGCTTCCTCAGCTTGAAGTTAATCTCGACTCTGGCAAAAGTTCGGAAATTATGGGACAACTCTCAGTGCCATTACAATTGTCAGGGTTAACTGTTCCTACAGGAGCGATAGTTAGATTAAATGTTGTGCCGACAGAGGATGTTGATGTCAGCTTAATAGCGGATAAAATTATTATTCCTAGTAACGGTATGACTATTGATGTTTATGTTGTTTCAGTCGAGCAGTCTTTGGGTAATGACCTCAAAAATTCGGCTAATAGCGTCATCGATTTGGTGGAACTGTTTGACGAGTTCGATCCCCAGAATGAAGGACGCGATTATCACCGTATTGGTAGCAACAACATCTTTGATTGATTATTAACCATCATGAAACAAGGACATGAAAACAGTTAATGGAAAATTACTCGAACAGCTTTCAGAAGAATCAGAGGTTGTTAAACAGCAAATAGATTTGCGTTACGGACAAATTGAAAGCCTATTAAGCAAGCAAAGAGAATATCAGTTAATTACTTATCAAACAGAAGTCGAAAAGTTTCAAACACTGTGTCAGGAAGTAGGAGAGCGGATCGAAAATCTGGAAAGTAGCAAATTAGAACGCCATGAAACTAGTCTTTATCGAACCAAGCAACAGGCTCCCCTAAAACTTCTCTGGCTTACTTTCTCAAGCTCGATCGCCATTGGACTTATTTCGATTTGTACCTGGCTCGATCTTAGTGCTGCCATATCTCCTCAGATAGACAGTAGCAAGATCAAAACCGAAAATATTCGCTGACAGTTTCTCAGCTAATTTGCGATCGCAAAATTGGTAAAGCGATCGCTAATCCACAATACATCAAAAAAAAATATGCGTGCAGTAGTAAATAGCAAATTAGTCGATCTTCCTCAAGGTGCGACCGTGGAAGATTTACGTTCTCGATTTCCCGAAATCGGCAATGACGACGTAATGGAAAAAGGCTTTGGCGGAACAAAACCGCTGCAAAATAACGAAGCTCTCAAAGAAGGGTCAAAAGTTTGGACGATTCCCAAAATTGTAAAAGGTAATATCAAATGACAATCACAATTAACGATCAAACTAGAGGTTTTTCTCCCAGCAAAAGAATTATTGACGAACTCAAACTTCTTGAAAAAACTGCCAAAAATATCGCAGTTGGCTGCAAAACAATCGAAGGTATTCAGTATACTGCCTTACTCATTAAGGGTATGCCTCTGTCTTCTCAGAAATTTCGCGTTTCCAACTCAGACGTGCTGTTTCTCTTGCCACCAGATTATCCCAGTCTTCCTCCTATCGGCTGCTATCTTAACTATCCTTGGGATACTGTCGATCATCATTTCACCCAGCAGAGTCATTATGGCGCTCCTTTCCTGAGTCAAGAAGGCTGGTATTGGTATTGTCTGGGACTAGGTGGCGGTTTCAATCGCCAAAAATGGCTCAATCACTGGCGACCTAAAAATAATCCTGCCGATGGACATAACCTCGCTACCCTATTTGTTGCAGCACGCCATGCAATCAATAGCGAGTCATAACTTTTCCCTACATCCCATACACCCAAACTAGATTTACACACACAAACAATCATGAACCTTCAAAATGCCAAGGAGAAAGTCTTTCTCCATATTTCTCCTTATTACTCAAATTGCTGAAGAGGCAGGATATTTGTCGGGAGTTGAAGATCCAGCCGTCTACTGGCTTAACAGTATCTGTGCTAGTACTGGAGTCGGTATTGTCCATGGAATGTTGAGCGGCTTAATTAATTTGGATTCAGGTTTAGATTGGATCTATGATTTTGCCAATTCCAACTGGCTCAAAACCAATACTGCTCATCTTCATTCTCAAGACTGTTATTTTTGCGCCTCCCACTCTTCTCATCTGACAGAGGAACAAGTCTCAATGTATAAACAACAGGCGATCGCCAGCTGATACTGAATCTGTGACATTGAGGGAAACCCAGTCAGAGTAGCTCTATGACTTTACCTTCTATTCACGATCTAGAATCTCTTGTCCCTGAATTAACTAGACTATCTTACTGTCACAAATCTGATGCCAAACAAATTGATAATTTTTCTACGCTCATCTTAACTGCTAGCAGATTATGGGTGATTGAGAAGCCGCTCTCTGGACAATAGAGCGACTTTTTTGTGGAAATTGAGACTCAATGGTTTGACTGCCCGAACAAAATTTTTTCCTGAGTAACCTGGGTCTACCCAAACTACTTTTAATTTACTTAATTTCTCTGCTGCCTCGTGCAAAACAACTACTGCCCCGAGTCGTTTTGAGCCATTGCCTTTGGTTACTAAGACCTCAATCAGTAGTCCCTGAGAATCGACTACGATATGTCGTTTACGCCCTTTAACTTTTTTGCCACCATGCAGAGCCGAAGGCTCAGATCGTCGTCGCAGCCGCGAATGCGGCAGACCGCCTCCTTGGAGGAGGCTAGAAGCCAGAGGCTTCGCACGACTGGAAAAGCTTTACTTTTCGCACCACAGACCGCCCTTTTTTTCCGTTGTTTTGACGGATTGAGGCGAAGGCGGAGCCTTCTAGCCGCCGCAAGCGGCTGCTGCGCGTATGCGCTGCGCGATCGCTACTGTTGAATTTCCGTCTTTTCCTTGAGTTTGTCTAATTTGCGAGCATAATTGGTCATGTATTTCTTGCCATTTTCCCTTTCGCTTGGTTACTGCGACAGGCTTTTGATTCGCAAGGAACATTCTTTTCTTTTGCCTGCGGGTTCAGGATTGCCTTTTGTGGCTAAAGGGGAAGTGTTTAGGATTAAATAAAACCACGCATTATCTGTCTTGGCTCGCAGTCGGTAAGTTAACATGTCTCATCTGATTATCAAGATCAACATTGAGTATTTGGCTTAGACCGAGGATATCTTCTTTGAAAAATTGAGCAATAGATACATTTGCTGAAGCTCTACAGTTGTAGATAGAATGAGAGAAGAACTCAACAAAAAAAGCGATGGGACAAGAGGCATTCAACTTATTTCC
>JBCBWB010000187.1:0-9386 GCA_039817275.1 Cyanobacteria bacterium J06648_1
CCCGTGGTGAAGGTATTTTAAGTCTGACTTACGTGACTGCTGCCTACAATGTTGCTGGTGGTGACGGTGCTTTTGATATTAGAAGTACCTCTACTTTCACGTTGCGCAATAGTCTGCTTGTCGATAATACTTTCCTGCTCCAGCCCAACACCGTAACCCACTGCGATGCTAGTACTTATGTTAACGACAGCGGAGACAACTGGGCGGACACAAACGATTGCGGAACCAATATCAATGTCGATACGGCAGCCAATATCGAATTAAGCGAGACTCTAGCTACCAATGGCGGAACTACTCCGACTCTGGCACTAGCCAACACCAGTAGCGTTAATGGCATTATTGAAACTACAGACAGTCTTTGTCCTGGAGGAGTTGGTGCAGACGATCAGCGTGATGTCGCTCGTGCAGTTAATGCAGGCTGTGAGCCAGGAGCGTACGAACTACAGCTACCTGTACCCACTGACTATGGAGATGCCCCCAGCACCTATGGCAATGCCGTACACAACATTCCCGCGTCCCCAGGTCTTTATTTAGGTTCTGTTGCCCCCGATGGCGAGGTTAGTACCCGTGCGGAAAATACTTCTGGTGCGGCGGATGGTGACGATGACGATAATGTTGATGACGATGATGCTTTCGACAGCCTAGCTGATGTGCCTATCGTGGGAAACTATAGTCTCAACGTCCCACTAACCAGTAATCTCGGTACGGCAACACTTCATGCCTGGATTGACTTTAATCAAAACGATGTGTTTGATGCGGGAGAATATCAAAGTGCAGCAGTCGCTCAAAATGATACCAGTGCTAACCTCAACTGGGCTATTCCCATCGGGACTATAGTAGGAGAGACTTATGCTCGTTTCCGTCTGACTAGCGATACTTCGATCGACAGCAGTACTCCTGATGGCATTGCTACCGACGGTGAAGTCGAAGATTATCCTGTTACTTTATCAGTGCCAATTTATGATTATGGGGATGCCCCCGATACTGGAGCGGGGACGGGAACAGGTAATTATCAAACCACCGCCAATGACAACGGTGCTGCCCAGGTAGTGATTAATGCAGCGGGTCAGATCTTGAGTATCGGTAATACAGTGGATACTGATGATGGTAGTTTCCAAAACGCCGACGCTACTGCCGACGACACCCTGGATTCAGCCGATGACGAAGATGGAATTACGACCTTTCCGACCATAACCGACGAGGCGGGACAAACCTATACGGTGTCTGTTCCCGTCCGCAACAATGTTGGCTCAACCAATGCTTATTTGGTGGGGTACATCGACTTCAATCGTGATGGTCAATTTGATGGTGCCAACGAACGATCCAATACTGCTATTATCACGCCCAATCTTAATGGTGATGCCCAAACTGTCGATCTAACCTTTACTACCCCAGCAGGAATGACTCCTGGCAACACTTTTGTTCGCCTACGTTTGGGTCAAGTACAGGCTACTGCCGAACAGGCTACTGGTGCTTCTGTCAGCACTGATAATGGTGAGATCGAAGATCATCAAATTGCGATCGCCTCTCGATTAGGAAACATTTCAGGCACTATCTTTGAAGATGCCAACCAAAATGATATTAGGGATGGCTCGGAAAGCCCCCTGGCAAATATATTAGTAGCTCTGTTCCCCGATCTAAATAACGATGGCATCCTCAATAGCGATGACGATCCCGATGGCGATGGTCTGGGTTTTGATGATGCTGTTTCAGTAGGGAACTCCGATCTCAATGGGAACTATAGCTTTGACGCGCCTGACGGTAACTATTTAGTCTATGTTAATACCAACGATAGCGATTTGGTAGGGCGTGTCTATGGAGGCGTTATTAATGTGCCTAACGACCCTCTCAACCATCGGCGTAATGCGGATATTAACGGTGCAAACACTCTTTCTGGATTAGATTATCCTTTTAACCCAGCCAATATTTCTGGAACTATCTTTGAAGATGTAAACAAAAACGACATCAGAGACAGTTCTGAAAGTCCGTTAGCCAATATTTATATAGCTCTATTCCGCGATCTAAATAACGATGGCATCCTTGATGCAGCAGATGACCCCGATGGCGATGGTCTGGGTTTTGATGATGCGGTGGCAGAAAGAAACTCGAATGCCAATGGAAATTATGGTTTTACCGTTCCAGATGGCAATTACCTGGTCTATGTCAACACCAACGATAATGACCTGGCGGGGCGAACCTATGGAGGCGTTACTGGCGTGCCTAACGATCCGCTCAATGATCGCCGTAATGCCGATATCAACGGTGCAAATATTCTTTCAGGGTTAGATTATCCTTTTGACCAGGGACCTCCACCCGATATTTGCGATGCGGGAGACCCTACCGATCAAATTAATTTCTTAGATAATCCAAGTTTAGTCACGGGCAATCCGCTACAAATTGGCGCTGTTTATCGTTTCGAAACTATTTTTGATGATGTCGATGCTTTAGTTGAAGTGGTTCAGTTTAACGGTGGGGCAACTTTGGGAGCGATGGACAACGACAGTACAGGAGAAATCTCGGCTTTTCAGCCCACCCTAAATGCGACAGCAGGTAATGCCACATCCAGCGTCGATTTTGAAATAAAATTAATTGATGCTGTTACTGGTTTACCTGCGGTGATGAACTTTAAAGTAGCAGGAGTAGATATTGACGGCGATGGTAATCAGCTCAGAGAATTTATTGAACTGAGCGATATTACTGGCTTTACCCTCGACACCAACACCACAATTGATGTAACTTCTAACCCGCCCATAACTCGTTTTGAATCTAATACTATCATCACTCAGCCAGGAATCAGTTCTCAAGCCGTTACTACTCTTGCAGTAGCTAGATATAGCGCAACCTCTCAGTTTCGGTATACCATTGGCGCAATCAATCAGGGTAGCACTGGTGCTTTAAGTCGGCTAAATTCTCTTTATATTGGCTGTGCCGAGCGCATTGAATCAGATCTAGATTTTGGAGATGCCCCCGATACTTATGGTACCGACCTGGCCGTCGGCAATAGCAGTAATAATAGTGACCCGCTGGGCGCAATTCACCTAATCGACCCAAATCTCTTTCTGGGTGCAACTGTCCCCGACGCTGAAAATGATGGTTTTGTCGATGGTACTGATGACAATGGTAACGCTACAGATGACGACGACCCCAATGTTACGGGTACAGGGAATGGCGATGATGAAGATAATTTTGCTCTGCCTAACCTAAGAACTGGGGACACTAGCTATACTATCGCTGCATCCAGTCTGGTGGCGACCAATAATACGGGACAAGTTGCGACTCTTCATGCCTGGATTGATTTTGATCACAGCGGTACTTTTGAAGCTGCCGAATACGCCAGCGTTACGGTTGATGATGCTACCAATGACGGTAATCCTACAGGAGATTTAACCTGGGATAATATTAACCTTGGGGCTGTCGGTAATACTTATGCACGGTTCCGCTTGACTACCGATGATTCGATTGACAGTACCACTCCTGGTAGTGCAGCGATCAATGGAGAGGTAGAAGATTATATTATGGCGATCGCACCAGCACTTCTTTGTCCTGCCGCCAGAGCCGATTTGTGGTTTGCTAATGATGAATCTGGTAGCGTCAGCAATACCGAATTTGAGAATGCTTTGGATTTCCTTTATCAGATCTCCGACGGCTTTGTTTATGACAACAATACAGGTATTAAAGCTGGGATTACAGGCTGGACAGATTTGGTCAACTCTGCTGAAATTATTATCCCCATTACTGAATCTTTTGGTGATCCTGGAGATTTTGGACTGTTTACCAATAGCAATATTGCGCTCGATGGTGATGGTCAGGGTGTTCGAGAGCTATACAGCAGCAAACAAAATATTTCCCCTGGCACACGTCTCGATCGCGCCACTAACTACTTAGCCGATCTAATCATCGCAGGTAATGGTAAACGTCCTAACACACCACAAGTTGTGGTGATGCTAACCGATGCCGACCGTATGTTTATCGAAGATACTAGTGAAGGTGGTTTTTTTGCTTGGATCGCTGAAGCTAATCGGCTGAGAAGTACGGGAGCCGAGATTGTTTTAATTCTAATTGATGAAGCTGCCGCTGCTTATAATTCACCTGGATTCGCTAGATTTATTATCGATGATGTGGTGGGCGCTAATGGTAGAGTGATTACCGTCCCGAACTATGCCGATGCTGCCGACTCAACTTTAGGCTATGTAAATGCAGTCTCCCAAGCGATTTGCGATCTCTCTACGCCAGTGGCTTCCGACCCTAATTTGCTACTAGTTAAAAGAATAACGGCAATTAATCCTGGTCAACCAGGAGAAATTCAGTTCAATGATTTTGTCGATAATCCCAATAGTATTAACGATAATCATCCTCTTTGGCCCGATTCTGATGAAGATCCCAGTACCAATACTAATTTGTATTTACGAGGCGTACTTGATGGCGGCACAATCAAGCCAGGTGATGAAGTGGAATACACCGTCTATTTTCTCTCTAACGGAGATGATGATGCTAGAGATGTCAGAATTTGTGATGTTGTGCCAGACCATCTTACCTACGTTAAAGACGCTTATGGACTAGAGATCGGCATTGGCTTAGGTTTTAATCCTACCGTCGTTCCCACCGCTCCTAATCGCAATTTAACCAATTTACTCAACGACGATGAAGGAGACTTTTATGGAGCAGGCACTGCACCTCCAGCTAATCTCTGTAAGAAAGTTGACGAGAATAACAACCTAGTGACGGTAGATGGCAGCAACAATGACAACGGCGCAATTATAGTTCAGCCAGCGCCTCTATTGCCCCCAGCCACCTCGCCAGGACAACCTGCGGGTTCTTATGGCTTTATTCGTTTTCGCGGCAAAGTTAAATAATTAGGTGGCAATCAGGCAAGAATTGGTAGGTCAGGGTTTTTGATATTTTTAGTCGATGACACTTGAAGCTAGAAGAAATCGGTGCCATAACTGACCTAGACTACATCAATCTTGCCCCAACAGGTATTATTTTTTTGATATTTGCCTAGATATATTCTGAGCGCCCTAGCCTTATGAAAGACAAGCAAACCCCGCCGCAGAAAAGCTCCCACGAAGCAATAGAGCAGCAACCTCTGGTATCGGCAAGCCTGGATGATTTTACCTCGACGGTAGTTCATGATCTACAGGCACCATTACGATCGCTGACTATGTTTACCGAGCTACTAGCTCAAGAATATCAGGACGAACTAGACGAAAAGGGACAGCAATATCTCGATCGCATTTCCCACAGCGGTTTAAGAATGCAAACCTTGGTCGAAGACTTATTAGCTTTTTCTCGCGCAGGTGTTGGCGAACAGACCTGGATGAAAGTAGACCTCAATCAGACGATAGAGCTGGTCAAAGCCGATCTCCAGTCGGCGATCGCTTCAACGGCAGCCCAAATTACCGTCAATAAGCTGCCGCAAATTCTCATCAACCCCAAAGATATTCATCAACTGTTTCAAAACCTGATCGAAAACGCCCTCAAATTTTGCGATCGCGCTCCTGAAATATCTATCTCGGTTGTGGCGCAGGGAGAAGAATGGCTATTTACGGTAGAAGATAACGGCATTGGTATTGCCCCAGAATTTCAGTCAGAAATTTTTGAAATATTCAAACGTTTATACCCTGCTGATATTTATCCTGGCAGCGGTATGGGATTAGCTATTTGCCAGAAGATTATTACACGCTATAACGGCACTATTTGGGTGGAATCGGTAGTCGGAAAAGGCTCTACTTTTAACTTCACCATCCCGATAAACCTTTGTCCTCAATCCCCTACTGCCAAAATTGTCTAGTGATTACTGTTGACTGTTGACTGATTATTAATAACCGATCGCTCTAAAGCTTGCTGTAAATCCTCGGTCAAATTAGCCACAGCCTGACGGCGATTTGCTTGGTACTGCGCCCAATAGTCAGCAATCTGAAATGGCGGCATGGCAGTAATGATCGCTGATTTTTTGCCCAAATAAGGAGTCTTGGCGTTAGATTCTCCCTTGAGTCGAGCTACCATTTTCCACAGCAGCAAAATTGTATCGGCAAATCTTTCGACGCTGGGCTTTTCGGCGACGTAATGTCCTGTAACGCTGACAAAAGTTTCAACCAGTCTCATATGCCACAGACGCAATTCGGCTTCGGAGGCGACTAAATCTGCCAAACCTCTGACGGCGGGAGCCAGATTAGTCAATTGGGCTATATCCTCACGATAGATGCGACTCCAGCCAGCCTGTTCGACTCGACGACAGCGATCGCTAATACCACCATTTGATTTGACTCCCAATGACTGTTCTGCTACCTTCAAGGCTGCGTCTAGCAAAGCCTGTAGGCGTTCGGGTAAATTTTTGTCTGCTGTATCTAGCTGCTGTTGATAGAATTTGCGGTAAAAGTCTTCCATCAGCGATAACAAATGTTCTGACAGAGCAATTAACCGCTGATATAGTTCTGCTTGCTGGCGATCGCTAGGAGTTTTGCCATTGGTCAAACCCATACTCTGGCTAGGATTCTCCTGCAAGCCGCTATCAACCTCTAGCTGGGTCAATAATTCTGCCAAATATTGCCAGGGTGCTGCTTGATAAAAATAGCGAATGCCCAAAGGTGCGATCGCTACCGCCTCGTCTCGTCCTGCTTTGATTAGGTCTTCCTGGCACCAAAAGCCAAACTGAGCAATGCCAGGTTCAATGGGGCTAACTACTTCATTATGTCCGTTGGTTGCACCTTCTGGAGCTGCCGCTAAGGGAAATTGCCCGTTAACAAACAAGTCACGAATTGAGCGCAAACCGACCCGATCTAAGGCACCTCGACGAATTGGCGTACCCCCCAGCTTAGAAATCCCCCAGCCCACCTTATCTCCTGCCCAGAGAGGGATACCACGATCATAAATAAAATGGGTATGGACGGGCGATCGCAATGTTACACCATGCTTCTGTGCCAGTCTAGGTAGCTGATTCCAGAGGAGTTGGGCAATGCAGGGCGGGTCAATTACTGTCGGATGACGAAATGCCATCATAAATCGCATCTTACCCTGCTGAAACTGATGGTAAAGAGCAATAAGTTCTTTGGGTTGATTAACCTCAACTCTGATCAGACTATGGTTGTAACGTAGCCACGAGGGAATGATTGTCTTAGCTAAGTTCCAAACGACAGGACTGTAGGCAGGGGGAATAAACTCCAAAGAAGACTGGGCTTGGGTCATTATCGTCAAAATCAATTATTTAAGCAGTATCTGGGCGGTGGCAAATATTTCACTCCTTTTCGTTCATTGCACCGACACCTTGAAACAGCATAAACATACCACTAACAAGGATAACAAGGGCAACAACTCCAAAAGCTATATCCGCCCAATTTGTACTTTCCATTTGCTTTTTCAAATTGAATATAGAATACTTAAAACATTATCTAACGTTAATCTATCTAACTGCACCAGAATGTTTCGAGTTATAACTCCTGGATTTGAAGCAAGCTACGAACGCTGGACAGACGCTTTAAACCAGGCTAACTCTTTAATTCCTAACTGCAAAGGACTGTTTAAAGACATTCGGATTTACCACGGCGAGAACTTAATCTGGGTCTACAGTCGCTCCCACAAATATCCACAGTATATTGGTGCTGGTGTTTACGATAATCTAGCCAGATTGTTTATTGCCGAAGCGATGGCAGAAGAAGCGGCTAATAATTCAGATCCCGATTCTGATTCGGATTTAAATACAGATTCAACAGTATAGCGATCGCCAATTCCCGCAGTTATACTTAGGTATCGACCAAAACATCAAATTTAAAGATATTAAGAATAAGGTTTCGGTTTTCGCAATTCTGCTGCATAATAAGAGGCGGCGCTACAGATAGAGTTTTAGACCAATGACTAAAACATCAAGCACTAGATGTAGTATTGACCGTCAAGATATTTAATGCGACTCCTACAATGAAATCATCCTCCGTACAACAGGCAGAACAGGCTAGAGAACTGCTGCTGCATCAGTTAAAGGAACGTCAAACGCCGATTAGCCTCCAAGAATTAGGAATTAGAAGTGGTGATAGCCTATCTCATCGCAGCCTTAAAGAAGCTGCCTGGAGGTTAGTCGAAGAAGGTAAAGCCAAGTTTAATTCTACCTGGGACTTAGAAATTTTGTAGTCACTGGCTGTAATACGGCTAAATAATAGCTGAAGGCGTACTATCTAGGTGAGAGTATGTCTTTTTTTGTGTCAAATTTACTTAATAGATTTACTCAATTTACTTAATTTAATTTCAAGTTGATATTTTAGATTGACACTTCAAATTGACGCTATTGCTTATTTTAGTTGACAATCGTTTACCATTATGTCGCCAAGACAGCAAAGACAACACAATCCTTTTGGCAATCAAGGGGATAAACCAGGAGACAATCGTCATTCTTTTCAGGTAGATCGCGATCGCATTCTCTATTCGTCGGCTTTTCGTCGTTTGGCACAGATCACTCAAGTGCTGACGGCACAGGAAGGTCATGTATTTCATAATCGGTTAACTCACTCTCTCAAGGTGGCTCAAGTCGCCCGTCGGCTAGCGGAAAGACTGTTGACAGAGCAGCCCAAAATAGCAGCGGCAGTTGGCGGGGTCGATCCCGATGTGGTAGAAGCTGCCGCCTTAGCTCACGATTTGGGTCATCCTCCCTTTGGTCATACTGCCGAAGAACAGCTAGATGCCTGCGCCAGAAAAGCAGGTTTGTCCGATGGGTTTGAAGGTAATGCCCAGTCTTTTCGGATTCTAACCAGATTAGCGATTCATCGTCTCGATTACTATGGTTTAAATTTGACTAGAGCTACCCTGAATGCAGTCTTGAAATATCCCTGGTTGCGATCGCCAGATACTACTTCTAAACGCTATCGTAAATATGGTGTCTACGATCTAGATATAGAGGCGTTTAGCTTCACCCGCGAAGCAGCAAATGATCGCCAGTCGATTGAAGCTAGCATTATGGACTTTGCTGACGATATTACCTATAGCGTCCACGATCTAGAAGATTTTTACCTCGCTGGCTTGATTCCATTAGAGCTGCTGGCAACAGATTGGGATGAACTCGAACGTTTTACCAGCGAATGGCTCAGGGTTTCTCCCCATAACCGCGTGGCGAAGGTAGTGCAGTCTAATCCCCACCGCTTCCAGAATTTCCTTAATGCTACATATAACCTCAAGGGGCAATATCCTCCTGGGTCATTTGAACAAAAAGCACAGATCAAGCGGATCAGTTCCCAGCTAATTCAAAACTATGTCCAGTCAGTGCAGCTTAGTACCGAATATGGCTCACGAGGCTATCTTAAATACAATCGTAACCGCGAAGAAGAACTCAAGTTTCTCAAGCGGATTGTATTTAATATAGCCTCGTGAGCCATATTCGGTACTAAGCTGCACTGACTGAAAAT
>JBCBWB010000188.1:0-9258 GCA_039817275.1 Cyanobacteria bacterium J06648_1
GCTTTAAGCCTAATGAGTAATGAATAAAGTACATGATACTAAACTAATAACTAACAACTAATCCACATCAAGCAGAGGAATAAACCAGTGCAAATTACGAGGTCAAACATGGGATTGACGGTAGATGACAGTTTGATGCGAGTTTATGTGGCTGCACCCAAACAGCCTGGGAAGTATCCTGGGATCTTATTTTATTCCGACATCTATCAGCTTGGCAGACCGATTACTCTCCTTGCCGATCGTCTGGCAGGATATGGTTATGTAGTTGCTGCACCCGAAATTTTTCATCGCCTCGAACCCATTGGGACGGTGATTGAACCCAGCGACATCGGTAAGCTCAGGGGCAATGATGCTGCTCGACGTAGTGCGATCGCCGACTACGACCATGATGCGATCGCCGTTTTTGACTGGCTCAGGAGTGACAAGCGAGTAGACCCCGAGCAAATCGGTACGATGGGCTTTTGTATTGGTGGACATTTAGCATTTCGCGCCGCTTTACAGCCAGAGATCAAGGCCGCAGTCTGCTGCTATCCCACGGGGATTCATAATGGCAAACTAGGTCGGGGAATTGCCGATACTTTGGAGCGGGTGGAAAATATTACGGGCAAGGTGCTGACTATCTTTGGTACGCTCGATCCTCATGTGCCACCTGATGCCAGGGCTAAAATTGTTCAGGCTTGGGAGGGAGCCAAACTTGACTATAGGCTGCTAGTTTATGAAGCCGATCATACTTTTATGCGGGACGATGGCTACCGATACGACCCCCAAACTACAGATCTGGCTTGGAGCGAGATTATTACCTTTCTAGGGCAGATTTTTCCCAGCTCTAACTCTGATGAGCCCAAACTCTAAATAGGCGGTTAATACTGATAAAGCTACTCGTCGCAGATTGAGCCTTCGCCAATTGGCAGACAGACACGAAAACAAGTCTCACCAGGCTGGGAAAAACAGCGAATATCTCCTTTATGCTCCATGACGACGATGCGAAAAACCGTACTTAAACCAATTCCTGTCCCTCGACCCACTTCTTTGGTGGTAAAAAATGGCTCAAAAATTCTATTTTGAACTTCAGGAGGAATCCCCTTGCCATTGTCAATAATTTCTATCATGATGTGGTCGTCCTCTTTCGAGGTTCGCAGCATTATTTTGCCCTGATAAGGGACGGCATCAATAGCATTATCGAGCAAATTAGACCAGACCTGATTTAAGGTTGCTCCATTGCCACAGATATAGGGTAGTCTTTCGCTGTAGTCTCGCTCAATCGTAATCTGATTTTTTTTCAGCTGGTAGCTCAAGATGGTTAAAGTGCTTTCAATACCCTGATGAACATCAATGCTGTTTTGTTTGACGAGGGCGCGATCTAGATAAGCATAGTTTTTGACCGTATTAACTAGTTCGCTAATCCGCTTTACCCCGTGGCTCAGTATATTAAGCAAGCTAGCCTCAGTCAGCATAGTTTCTAAAATATTGAGCAGCTCTTGAAAAATAGCTGGCTCTATTCCTGAGCTGATTTCTTCTAGCTGTTCGGGGGTAATCTCGGCAAAAAGCAGGGTAGATGCTAGCTTCCAAGGATTTTCAAAACCTTTATTCTCTAGCCAGGCAACTAGGCGATCCTCTAGATCCATTTGGGCAATGGGGTCGGGACGAGAATCGACGCAGATAGATTTATTCGCGTAGAGGAGGGTATTGTAATGCAGCTCTTGAAAAACCTTCATTTGCTTCGAGGTTAAATGCTGCTGCACGTAGTCTAATAAAATGCTGTAGCGATCGCTTGTAGTAGATTGCAGCTGGCTTACTGCCCGCTGTGCCGCAGAAGCAGGATTATTTAATTCGTGAGCCAGACCTGCTGCTAAAGTTCCTAAAGCAATAAATTTGTCGTGACTCTGAGCCAGAACATTATATTCTTGGGTACGGCGCACCATGTAGTCTAGGACTACTTTTCTGATCGAGGGAAATAGCCCCAACATCCGCCAAAAACTATCCTTGTCAAAGGAATAAACGCAGCTATGGCGAATTGCCGAGCCGCTGTAAGGATGGATCATTTCTCCTGCCAGGGCAATTTCACCAAAGAAGCTATCTCGCCCGTAGGTTGCCAAAATTAGCTCTTGGTTAGTAGTTTTGCGCGATACCTTGATTGCCCCTTTGGTGACGATATAAAAATGCTCAACCGAATCTCCCTGTTTAAACAACATTTCGCCGCGCTCAAAACAAATTTCTGTTCCTGTAGTTAATAGCTCGGAGCGTTCTTTAACAGGCAGTTCGCTAAACAGTGTGATTGCATTTAACATTTTGGTTGCCTAATTGATGATGATTTTAGTTGTCTACATGAATAACCAAGTGAATAACTACAGTAGATTTTTTGCTCTGAATAGTTTGGCGAAGATAATGAAGCAAGATATTGTTGAACTAGCTGCACTGCTATCAAACCTTCTTCTGCAGCCGAGGCAGCTCTTTTAAGGGAGTTGCCGTGGGCATCACCGACCGCTAATATGCCTGGGACACAAGTTTCCAAAAGTCGGGGGTCGCCATTCTGCATGAGCAGATCCCTGCCCGTTCAGCTTTCGCCATGGGCGATCGCATTTGATAATTTTCTGTAGCCATTGAGTGTTAAGTATTGCCCCGATAAAAATGAATAGGGCATTGGTCTGAACCGTCTCGACATCGCCTGTCTGTAGATGTCCTAGGGTCAATGTTTCGAGCCGAGATTTTTCAAAAACTTCCTTGATTAAGGGCTTAATCATAAAATCAAATCTCCCTGATAAATACTTCAGGTTCAAGGGAACCCAACTCGATCTAAGCGCCAGAAATAATCCTTGAGCAAAAGCAACTCAGATGCTTCGCGAGAAAAAATCTTGATCAACAGCTTGAGGTTCACTTTGGATAAATATCCGTGAGGCAAATGGCATTTTTATACCAAGAACAAAGCGCCGTTAATCAATTAAGATTACCGACGAATATTTGCCTCATAAATCACCCTGAAGTTAAGCTTTTCAGTTATTAATCTACTTTCTAGTAAACAATATTATTGCAATTAAAATCTACGTTAGTTTAGGATTTTTAGCATGACTATAAGCTGTAAAATCACTCATGCCGATAACATTTAACTCCAAAACTATGGTAAGCCAAACCGAGGTCATGTGCGGTATATTTGAAAGTATCAATGCCAGAGAGATAATTGATTTTGCTATTTTCCAGGCGATTTTACTCGACATAATTTCAGAATAATTATAGATAGAGCTTAGGAACAGCAGTCTTTGCTGAAGCACAGTATTGTGCAGACAAAAATAAAACACTAGCACCCGATGAGGGTAGCCGTCTTGCTAAAGTCTAATTTGCAGGATTAGATGGATGGGTGGCGCATTCTTGAGCAAGACCGAAAGAAACCAATAGGAGAGCAAAAAAGAATTATCTTTGAGGTATATTCAAGCAAAATTATTGCTCTATTTGAGCCATGCTAGTCCAGTAGCAAGAGCGCTAACTCAATTACTGTATGGAGTATGAGAACTGACCAGACTGATTTTAGAGAAATGTTTGGAGTTTAAGGAGATTCTAATCTTATCTCATAAGTTCTTAATTTAGGCTGGTAAATTTGAATATATATTTATAAGGTCGAAAGTACATAGTTCCTTTATTACTCGAAAATATCTTGAAAACTAAATGCATGGTAGAGAAAAGCGTAATCAAGACCTCAATTGCGAATCCGATTAAAGTTGAATTCAAGATTATTTGCGTCAAAAATGAGCTGACGATCAGCAATATGATCGAAAATTTGATTGAGACTTTATTAAGCACAGATCGATATATTCCACGGGATTTAGAATATGAGGATAACAATATGCAGGTAGTCAAAGCTTACTTACCAAAGGAGCTTAAACTAAGATTTAGAATTTTCTGTACTCAGAGACAAATTCCGATGAATTATGTGCTGCGCTACTTGATTGAGACAAGAGTTCAGGGTGATAGCTAGCTTTGGCTAATTATTATCCTGAGAGTCTCGGTAATTTATAGATTCTAGTCCTATAGCTCTCCTAGCTTTTTCTACTACTAAAAAGTTATGCAATCAATACTGCCTAATCTACCGTTGCCGATACAAATCTGGTAATTAAGCTTGGCAAATATTTCCTGGCGCTAAATTTGGTTCAGCAACCAAAAAACAACAGAACCATGTTTGATTAAGGCTCAGCCTAAAGCTTGACAGTCGGCAATATGATGCGTTCGACTGGAGTATCTGCGGCAAACAATCTTTCCGACTATATTCACAAACATAACTGTCAAAAAAACTGAGCTATCAATATCCTGTTGTTGTGAGTTGTTCGCTCAAGATAACTGTAACTAGGCAAGATGTGAGCATTTATACAGTTACACATATCCCGTTACCATCGCAACATTTATCTTTGTGTCAATCTATCAAATCTTAGAATAAAGTCTTTTAGCTGCAATTAGTGTCGTAGAACATTTTATTCCATGATTTTGGATTCTTCATAACTAAATAAACGCCAGTAAACATACAGGAAATCATGTCTAAGCCAATCTTGTTAGTAGTAGATTACGATTTTTCAACTCTGCAAAGCATTACTGAGGATCTAACAGGTAAGTATGGTGACAGCTTTCAAGTTTTGCAAGCTGAATCCTGTGAAAAAGCTCTGTATGAGCTTAAGGTTCTTAAGCTTCAAGGTCAAGAAGTCGCCTTGATCTTGATCAATCAGCAAATGCCCAAAATGCCTGGAGTACAGCTGCTGGAACAGTCAATTGATATTTTTCCTGAAGCGAAGAGAGTCTTGGCAACTGCTGGGGGAGATATGCAGCCAGTCAATACGGCGAAAGTTGACTATTATCTCCCACAAATCAGTAGTGCTTCGGCAGACGAACTTTTCTCTGCCCTCGAAGATCTGTTAGAGATGTGGAGAGAAGATGTCACACCAACTAGAGCTGAGATTAGAATTATTGGTAGTCGCTGGTCGCCCAAGCTTTATCAGATCAGAGATTTCTTAGCCCGAAATTGGGTTTCTTATCAGTGGATTGATATCGAATCGAGAGAAGCGCGCTGTCTGAGCAAATGGTTTTTTTCGGCTGAGGAGATTCAGCGTCAACCTTTAATTTTGTTTCCCGATGGCTCAAAATTGGTCGATCCGACCAAAGAAGAGGTCGCAGCCAAGATTGGTCTGAGAATGCAGGCGGAAAAGCCCTTCTACGATTTGATTGTAGTCGGTGCTGGGCCTAGCGGACTGGCGGCGGCGATTTATGGTGGTTCCGAAGGACTGAGAACGGTTTTGATTGAGCGAGAAGCGTTGGGCGGACAGGCGGGTACGGCGCCGCAAATTGATAACTATTTGGGTTTTCCAGTTGGTTTGAGTGGGGATGATTTGACCAGACGAGCTGTGGCTCAAGCGAAAAAGTTTGACGTGGAAATTCTGATCCCTCAAGAAGTTAAAAGCATTCGTATCGAAGAGCCATATCGCTTTGTGACTCTTAGTGATGGTACAGAAATTGGCGCTTACGCGATCCTCATTGCAACAGGAGTTGCTTACCGTAAGCTCAATGTACCCAGTGTCGAGAAGTTGACTGGCGCAGGCGTATATTATGGCGTCGGTAAAAAACCTGCCACCTGCATCAACGAAGATATCTTTCTTGTTGGGGCTGGTAACTCGGCGGGAGAGGCAGCACTATACTTTGCCGAACGCGCTCGCAGCGTCAACATCGTGGTGCGGGGAGAGACTTTGGAACACAAAATGTCTCAATACCTGATCGATCTGATTGCAGGCACCGAAAATATTAAGGTCTGGTTGAATACTACTGTGATTGAAGCCAAAGGAGAAGATCGCCTAGAGGCTTTAACCCTGGATAATCGACTCAGTGGTGAGCGCATTACTCTCAATGCAGACATGCTGTTTATTTTGATTGGTTCTAAACCCCGTACTGACTGCATAAACAAGCTATTGGCTCAAAGCGATCAAGGGTTTGTTTTGGCTGGGAATGATTTGAAGGGAGAAGCAGTAGAAACTCCCTGGACATTAGAGCGCGATCCTTTCTTGTTAGAGTCTAGCGTTCCTGGTATTTTTGTCGCGGGAGATATTCATCATGGTTCGATGAAGCGGGTGGCTTCCGCCGTTGGTGAAGGTTCAGTTGCGGTGCAGCTAATTCAACAGTATCTCCAGCAGATCTAATCGATCTTAGACAAACTGAATTTGAAATTAATCTGCTGAACGTATCTATCTCAATTTGACGCCAATATTATGTCTGAGCAAATAATTATCGAACCTTCACTTTTAGCAGCAAATTTTGCTTCTTTGGGAGCAGCGGCAAGAGAAGCAGAGGCAGCGTCAGTTAAAGCGATCCAAATCGATGTCATGGACGGCAATTTTGTCCCCAATCTGTGCTTTGGTCCAGGAATAATCGCTGCCCTTCGTCCTCTGGTCAACATCAAGCTCGACGTTCATTTGATGATCTCCGAACCTGAGCGGTTTTTAGAAGATTTCGTACAGGCAGGAGCCGATCGCCTGATCGTTCACCAAGAAGCCTGTACTCATTTGCATCGCACCCTAAGTAAAATTAGAGAACTAGGGGTGGAGGTGGGGGTGACACTCAATCCTGGCACTGCCCTTGAGACGCTTGATGAAGTATTAGATTTGGTCGATCTAGTGCAAATTATGACCGTCAACCCTGGTTTTGGTGGTCAATCATTTATTTTTTCGCAGCTAGACAAAATTCGTCGCCTCAAGTCCAAAATTCGCCTCCAGAATAATCCTATTGCGATCGCCGTTGATGGTGGGATTAACTCGAAAACTGCTCCTTTGGTAGTGGAGGCAGGAGCAACGGTGCTAATAGCAGGCTCTAGCGTCTTTAATGATCGCGCTTCTCTGGCAGAAAATCTGGATACTCTATGTCAAGAAATTCGCGATCGCCACAAACTTTTCCACTACGTAATTTAAACCCGAAGCGGGGAACTTTACCAGCTTCATTTCGATTTTCGTTGGCGATTATCTATCTATCGAGGCTAATTTATAATCAATCATGGTCACAACTCCTCCAGTCAAGCAGGCTCAGTCCATCGACGAGCTTTGTATCAACTCAATTCGCTTTTTGGCGATCGATGCGGTCGAACAGTCCAACTCTGGTCATCCAGGGCTACCCATGGGAGCCGCACCCATGGCTTTTGTCCTTTGGGATAAATTCTTACGGTTCAATCCAAAAAACCCCAAATGGTTTAATCGCGATCGCTTTGTACTTTCGGCAGGACATGGCTGTCTACTCCACTATGCTCTACTACATCTAACGGGCTACGATAGCGTTAGCCGTGAGGATCTACAAAACTTTCGTCAGTGGGGTTCCCAAACACCTGGTCATCCCGAAAATCACGTCACTCAAGGGATTGAAGTTACTACTGGGCCTTTAGGGCAGGGAATTGCCAACGGTGTGGGGCTAGCCATGGCAGAAGCTCATTTGGGAGCAATGTTTAATCAACCCGATCTGAAGCTGGTAGACCACTACACCTACGTGATTATGGGTGATGGTTGCAATATGGAAGGGATTTCAGGCGAAGCCTGTTCCCTAGCGGGACACTTAGGTCTGGGTAAGCTGATTGCCCTTTATGATGACAACCATATTTCGATCGATGGTTCGACGGATCTTTCCTTTACCGAGGATGTAGGCAAGCGTTACGAAGCCTATGGCTGGCACGTCCAGCATGTTGAAGATGGGAACACCGATGTAGAAGGTCTTGCTAGAGCGATCGCCGCTGCCAAGGCAGTTACGGATCGACCATCTCTGATTAAAGTCACCACCACCATTGGCTACGGTTCCCCCAATAAATCCAACTCCCACGGCATTCATGGTTCACCTCTAGGTAATGAAGAAATTCAGGCAACTAGACAAAACCTAGACTGGAACTACGGTGATTTTGAAGTTCCCGACGCAGCTTTAGACCACTTCCGCCAGGCGATCACCCGAGGTACGGAATACGAACAAGCATGGGAGCAGCAGTGGCAAACCTATCAGACCAAATATCCCCAGCAGGCGGCTCTGTTTGCACGGATGACTCAAGGCAAGCTGCCCGATAATTGGCAAGAGGCGCTACCAAGCTACAGTCCTGCCGATAAGGCTAACTCCACCCGTAACCATTCGGGAATTGTCTTAAATAATTTGGCAGAAGTTTTGCCCGAACTATTTGGCGGCTCTGCCGATCTCGCTCCCTCCAACAAAACTTTGATCCACGCTTCGGGAGATTTTCAGAAAAACACCTACGCCCAGCGTAATCTTCGTTTTGGCGTACGGGAACACAGTATGGGCGCTATCTGTAATGCTTTGAACCTCCATGGTTCAGGCTTGATTCCCTATGGTGCGACCTTCTTGATCTTCTCCGACTATATGCGGAATCCGATTCGCCTCTCAGCTCTATCCCAGGCGGGGGTAATCTGGGTTATGACCCATGATTCTTTGGCAGTAGGAGAAGATGGCCCAACTCACCAGCCCGTCGAGCAGATACTTTCGCTGCGAGCCATTCCCGACTTAGTAGTTATCCGTCCTGCTGATGGTAACGAAACCTCCGCCGCTTACCAAGTAGCGATCGCCAGTCGTCATGCTCCTACCCTACTGGCACTCAGTCGGCAAAATCTGCCCAATCTCGACGGTAGCTCGATTGAGAAAGCGTCTAAAGGAGCATATATTCTCTCTGATGGTGACGGTACAGGAGAAATCGACCTAATCTTGATCGGTACAGGTTCCGAAGTCCAACTGTGCGTTGAAGCAGCAACAAGGTTGCGCTCCCAGGGTAAAAAAGTCCGCGTCGTCTCGATGCCTAGCTGGGAACTATTTGAGGCTCAGGATACCGCCTATCGAGAGACTGTCCTACCCAAGAAGATTAAAAAGCGGATTGCGATCGAAGCTGGGACGACTATCGGCTGGTGTCGTTATGTGGGGGATGAAGGAAAGGCGATCGGCATCGATACCTTTGGCGCATCTGCACCCCAAGCCGTAGTCATGGAAAAATTTGGCTTTACCGTCGAGAATCTACTCCAGGAAGCAAATCAACTACTAGGCTGATCGTCCCAAGATAGTTCTCAAGACAATTCTTCAAACAATTTATTGGTTTTAGCGATTGAACCCGTATCCCTGACTTACTTCTAAAGTCGGGGATTTTCTTCTGCTTAAAAGCGATCGCAACATTGATGGTCGTCCAAAGTTACGTGAGGACAAATTCAGTTATTAGCTCGTAGGTAGTGGATAGTAAGCCAAGTCCTAACTTAAATACCTAATGCTATA
>JBCBWB010000189.1:0-9256 GCA_039817275.1 Cyanobacteria bacterium J06648_1
CTTTCTTCTATATTTCTAAAATTACTGCTCCATCTTAGCGATCGCTTTTTTCGCTGGTGTAGATAGTTCTTCTGGTTTGAGGCTCCACCAAAGCAAAGCGCAGGTATCTAATACAGTAGTCATATATCTGACCATTCATCTATAGTTGGTTCAGTTAGATCTTCTGTGTACTTGAGTCCACCCCGCAAATCAGCAAATAGCTCGTCCGTCGGTAAAGACTTCCTATATTTTGAGATTACGGCTACAGGCTTACCACGATCTGTAACGATTATTTCTCGACCATCTGATTCTACCTCTCTTAAGATTTCTAATAACTTGGCTTTAAGTTGACTTTTAGAAATATTTGTCATGACTATAGTTATAACTATAGTCATATAGTAGCAAAGAATAAACAGGCGATCGCTCAGACAATTGCCGTAGATTCACGATTCAACATATAAATATATTTAAGTTACAAAGGAGTTGCAAAGCAATCGAATTACAGATTAGTGAAACCAAAAAAGATTTTTAAAACTTGGCAGCCCTGGATTTTGATACTTGCTAGCGTTTTCTGTTCCAACAGTGCGATCGCTGCAAACAATTTTGCCAATCAAATTCCCGACTTTACCCAGACAGAATTTAAAGGTAGCCAGAACGGCAATGGGCAGCAGTTTTGCGCCCCCGTGGCAATATCGAACTCAATTATGTGGTTGGCAGGTATGGAAAAAGGTCAAGTCGAACTAATAGAAAGGCTGGCTTCAGCGGACTATATGAACACCAGCTTGAAAAATGGCACAGGTACAACGGGTGTGTTGAAAGGCGTTGATAAAATAGCCCGTGAACTCTTTGGTTCATATAAAAGACTTGAATATCAAGGCTGGAGAAAACATCCGCAGCGTTATTTAGCTAAATCTAGAGTTCCTCGACTTGATTGGATTAAAAATGGGATATCAGATAAATCCTCTGTCTGGTTGAATGTCGGTTGGTATCAGTACGATAGTTTGAGCGATCGATATAAAAGAATCGGTGGACACTGGGTTACGGTTGTTGGTCACAAGCGAGATACTTTGATTATTCACGATCCATCACCACGAGCGGGTCAAACATTCTCCAACGAACATGTTGCAGTTAACAAATTATCTTCTGGTACTTTGACAGGCAAAAAAACAGGACTTCCTATCTCTGCTGAAGGATTCTCTTCTTTAGGCAAAGGAATGCACCTTAAATCCAATGCAGACTATGCCATTATCGATGGAGCAGTAATTTTAGAAATATAGAAGAAAGACCGAATGCTCGAATTTACTGGCGTATGAGCTACTTCGTATTGTTAAAATCAACGCCAGTATAGATATCAGTAAGTTCTAATTCTAAATCTACCGAACCTAATCGAATTACAGCCTCTTCGGTATCGTATTTAGATAACAACCATCCCGCTTCTATCTTGGTGTGCTGTATGACGTGATGCTGCTGCTGAGAGATGAGAATGTATTCCTGCATCTCAGGAATAGAACGATAGTAGGTAAACTTCTCTCCTAGATCGTAGTTTTGGGTTGATGGTGATAAAACTTCGATAATCATGACGGGATTTGTCACCGTCGTTGTTCCTTTGTCGGCATAAATTGGTTCGCCCTTAATTAGCATGACATTAGGATAGGTATATAGCCGATGGCGGGGTATCCAAAGGCGTACATCAGCTATATAGACGCGGTAATTTTGCTTTTTCAAGCCAAACTTTAGATTGGCGTAAACATTACCTGAAATCTCATTGTGGTTGGTCGTTCCTCCTGTCATGGGAATAATTGCTCCATCACGGTATTCGCTCTTGTATTCTGCCTGTTCTTCGAGCTGTAGGTATTCTTCTGGAGTATAGGTACGGGGTTGTAACTGCATGATGAGAAGCAAATATTGTTTGTATTTATATTTGTATTTATGCTTGTGTTTATTTTAGTCTTGGAGATCTCTGATCCGATCCTAAATGTTTAACCCTTGATGCTGGCTGTAGAATAAATAGGGCAACTTTTTCTCTTCACTATGGCATCCCTGCGTAATCCTTCTCGATTTTTGGCTTTTCTGGCATTGAAAAACGTTTATCAAAAGCAAGCCTATACTGATGTTGCTCTCAACCGCGCGATCAAGTCTGTAAGTAAGTCAGGAGATATCAGCCAAACGGATCGTAGCTTTGCCTGCGAATTGGTCTATGGAATAGTACGCCGTCAGCGCACTCTCGACGCTTTAATCGATTTACTGGGTAAAAAGAAAGCTGCCCAGCAACCACCTGAATTACGAATTATTTTGCATCTGGGTTTATATCAGTTACGCTATCTTGATCGCATTCCCGAATCTGCCGCCGTCAATACTAGCGTGGACTTAGCTAAAGAACATAGACTGGGTAAGCTCAGTGGTGTGGTTAACGGTTTGTTACGCAGCTATATTCGTCAAGCCGCAGGAGGAGATCCTCTACAGCTGCCAGATGAGCCAATTGCAAGATTGGGAGTAAAGCACAGCTTTCCCGACTGGATTGTGGAAACTTGGTTAGAGCAGTTGCCCTCAGAAGAAGTAGACGAGCTATTGGCTTGGTTTAATCAGTCGCCCAGAATCGATTTGCGGGTCAATATTTTAACTAGCTCGATTGAAGAAGTAGAAGCAGCTTTGCAGGATGGGGGAGTAAAAGTTCAGCGAATTCCCTATTTGCCTCAAGGATTGCGCCTAGAGAGTGCGGGAGCGATTACCGAGCTGCCTGGCTATAAACAGGGATGGTGGACGATCCAAGATAGTAGCGCCCAACTGGTATCTCATCTGCTCGATCCGCAGCCAGAAGAAACTATAATTGATGCCTGTGCTGCCCCAGGGGGCAAAACCACCCACATTGCCGAATTAATGGGAGATAGAGGACATATTGTTGCTTGTGATCGCGTTGAGAAGCGCTTGAAAAAAGTACGGGAGAACGCCGCTCGCTTAAAGCTACACTCGATTCAAATTGAACCAGGAGATAGTCGCGACTTTACTACTTTTAATAACCTCGCCGATCGAGTGCTATTAGATGTACCCTGTTCAGGTTTAGGTACATTGCACAAGCGCCCAGATTTGCGCTGGCGACGAACACCCCAGAGTATTGAGGAACTTTTTGAGTTACAACAGCAACTAATAGAACAGGCAGCAAACTGGGTTAAACCTCAGGGTGTGTTAGTCTATGCAACCTGCACTCTTAATATTTTAGAAAATGAAAAAGTAATACAATCGTTTTTGGCAAATAATAATGACTGGAGTATTCAGTTTCCGCCTGATGCGATCGCGCAAAATTGGGTCACATCAGCAGGCTGGATCGAGATTTATCCTCACCGACATGATATGGATGGCTTTTTTATGGTGAGGCTAGTACGATCGCGAGACGAGAGATGAGAGATGAGGGGTAGAAAGTGAATCAGATGAAGCAAATTCTCAAAATTGTGATTGGAGCGGCTTGGATTGATGGCATAATTCAACCAGAAGAAAGAGCCTATCTGCGCCGTGTAGCCCAGGACTTTCAATTGGCTGACGATCCAGAAATCAAACCTTTATTGTCCGAGTTAAGACCAGTGCAACCAGTTGAATGTTATCAATGGCTGGAGGAGTATTTTGGCGAAAACCATTCTACCGAGGAATATCATCAGCTATTAGAAAAAATTAGTGGCTTGGTTTATAGCGATGGTTATGTAGATGTACGAGAAGCAAAACTGATTGAGACAATTCAAAGCTGCGATCCTGCTAATCCAGACTGTAAGAATTCAGTCTGGGATCGGCTCCTGCGGAAAATTAGGAAGGTTTACAAATCGGCGATCGAACAGCAGGTTTAGTAAAGACAAGTTATGTCTTATCTTTGTTTCTAGGGTCGTTTGCCTTGGCGACGATAAAATTGACCCAGTTTAGCGGGGGAAATGCCGCAGTAGTAACCAGCGATAATTAGTTGGTTAATCAGCGTAGTTTGCCAAACTCCCAGTTTTTGCCAACGTCTACCAGAGGTGATCACCGCTCCTGGCGCGATCGCAATTCTGCCTGTTTTCTTGGCTCTTTGAACAAATTCAAAATCTTCCATAATTGGTAGATCGGCAAATCCTCCCAGCTTAGTAAAAGCCTGCTGGGTCACAAAAATAGCCTGATCGCCATAGGGAAGTGAAAATAGGCGCGATCGCACTTTGACTAGTAATTCTACCAGACGTAAAGGTTGACCCGCACCATCAATTGCTAATTCAAATGCTCCAGCAATAACTCTGGTCTGCTGCAAAGTATCTTTGATTAGCTCGACAAAGTTATCTGGTAGTTGGGTATCTGCATGGAGAAATAACAATATATTTGACTGGGCAAGCTTGGCTCCCGCATTCATCTGTCCAGCTCTACCTTTGCCGATGACGGTTATCACTTTAACCTTGGCTGTTCTTTGAGCGATCGCCACTGTATTATCCGTACTGCCACCATCTACAACAATGATTTCTAAAGCTGGATACTGAATCAACTGACCCAAAGTTTTTACGATGACCCCAGCTTCGTTAAGAACTGGGATAATGATGCTAATTATAGATTGAGTCATATTTAATGCGGGACAACAGTAGTTTAGAAAATCATTTGGTCAGAATTAAAGACAAAATCAATTATAAAATTGGGCTTCGTTTGGGTCAGATTATCCTAGTTTGTCTGATTTTGTTTAGCTTTAGCTCGACTGCTACCGCTGCTCCATTATCAGAGCGAATTGAGCAGTTTCCCCAGTGGAACAACAAACCTTCGGTTAAGCTTGCCAAAGGAGACTTAGAATATCCTGAATGGATGTCGGGGACTTGGGATGTTACTAGCACTCTAACAGAGCAGTTTGCGCCCCTAGCTCCAGATATTGTAACTCCTGGCTTTGAGGGTAATCAGGACTACATTGATCAAGCGATCGCCTTTCAGGTCAGATTCGGCAATGAATATTATTCTGCCTCCAAGGGGTTACTCTCGGCAATAAAATCTAATCGTCCTCAAGTCGTGGCAGATCGAGTATTCAACGGTACGAAGATCGCCGAGGCGTATCTCGGTGCCGATAATGTTTATAAAGTGAAAGTCGATCCCGACAATCCTAATCAGCAGATCACCTTGCTTAAGGGTGAACGGAAGCTAATTTCTAAGATAACCGCCAGAGGAAGGGAAATTCCCGCCAGCGATCGCTTTATTGCCACCGAAGTTACCCAGCAGCTATTTAGATCCCCAGAAAGACTTTATCTGAATGAAGTAGAAACCACCTCTAGCTACAGGCTTGTAGACCTCGAACACATCACGGCAGAACAGATTACGGCGATCTATCTTTCTCCTCAAGATCCCGACTATTTTACCGCTGGCGATCGCCCTGTCGCCCTCTATCACTATCATCTTGATCTGATTAGGTCTTAGCTTTTTAATCTGGATTCGTTGTTGGCTACCAGGGTATTTTCGGGAATGATGAGAGTAGAGCGACAGGCTCTTGGCTCTCATCTTGATTCTCATGACGCAACGGCTAGTTATTAGTAGCATTATTATCAGTAGTTGTTGCGGCATTAGTGCCGTATCTGCACAAATCCTACCTGATAGCACCACAGATACTTCTGTAATCAATGATTGTCAAAGTATTTGTGAAATTACGGGGGGAATTAAAGCAGAGCAAAATCTATTTCATAGTTTTCAAGAGTTTAATATTCCCTCAGGAGGAAGCGCCTATTTTGCTGACCCTGGAGTCGAGCGCATTTTTGGTCGCATCACTGGTAGTAATCCGTCGACGATTCTGGGTACTTTGGGTATATCAGGAGGAGATGCCGACCTGTTTCTGCTCAATCCCAACGGGATTATCTTTGGTGAAGGTGCGGAATTAGATCTCAACGGTTCGTTTTTTGCGACCACTGCCGATGAAATTAAATTTGGTCAGCAAGGCTCTTTCTCTGCCACTCCTCAACCACAGGAAGATCTGGCACTGTTGACGATCACTCCTTCTGCCCTATGGTTTAATCAAGTTGAGCCTAATGGTGCGATTATCTTTGAACAAGCCAATATAATCCTTAATAAAGAGCAGCATCTTAGCTTTGTGGGACAGCAGAGCGATCGCCCTGGCATCGAATTTCATAACTCAACTATTGATTTTGCCACAGGAAATATTAGTCTCGGTGCGGTAGGAAATCAGGTGAAAAAGGCGGCTGAAATGGTTGCAGAGGTATCTATTTTAGAAAATTCTGAGCTTGAGTTTGGCAATACAGCAAGAGGAGACATTAGCATCACCGATGGCTCTGTAATTAGAACCATTAATCTCAGTCAGACCGACGACTCGATCGCTAATCAAATTCACCTCGAAAGTAACAATTTGGAGATTACGGGCAACTCTACTATCTCGACCATAACGATTGCCGATCAAGGAACAGATATTAAGATCAATGCTCAGTCCTCAGTCAAGATTAGCGGCACTGATGATGCGGCTTTTCAGGAGTTTGTCCGAGATAGCCTGACTCTCGAACGGTTTGCCGTTCTCCGCAATGGATTAGAGACAAATACCTCTGGGACAGGAGATGCAGGCGATATTGAAATCACAACACCAAATTTACTAATTGAGCGCGGTGCTGGAGTAGTTAGCGCTACCAACGATCAGGGCAAATCGGGCAACCTCAATTTAAATGTTAAAGATAACCTTAGCCTGAGAGGTTCGGGATTATTAACGGGTTCAAATATTTCTCGCTTGGGTCATGTTGGCGAAATAAATATTGAGACGGGGAAACTTTTAGTCGAAAAAAATAGCATAATTTCTTCCTCTACTCTAGGTGATGGCAATGCTGGTAGTCTCAGTATTAAAGCTACTGAAGCAGTAGAAATCAAAGATACTTTAGCTGAGGCAATTATTCCCACAGGAGTTTTTACCAATGCAGTTTTTGGTAGCGGCAAAGGCGGCAATCTCAAGATTACAACTCCCCGACTGACTCTACACAACGGCGGGCTGCTCTCTGCATCTAGCGGTACGGAGGCATATGTCGAAAATGAACTAGTTCCCTTTGATTCTGGGGGTACTGGGGGCAATATCGACCTGGAGATTGGGGAGTCAATAGAAGTAAAGGGTAAGTCTCTCGACGGTCGATTTCCGAGCAGCATTCTCAGCGAGACTCTTAGCCCTAGTCCCGCAGGTAGTTTAAAAATTGACACTGGAAGTTTATCGATAGACTCGGATGGTTTTATTTCTACCTCATCCCTGGCTGATGGTGCAGGGGGAAATATTGCGATTAATGCTCGTAAGGCGATCGAGTTAGAGGGTGCTGGTATTAATAATCTACAGCAGTTAATTCGTGACGGATTACGAGGAGAATTAAACCCAGATAACGTTAAAGGAGGAATTGCCGCATTTGCCGTTGGCAATGGCAGCTCGGGAACAATAACCATTTCTACTTCTAGCCTTGATTTAAATCAAGGAGCAATTATCTCGACGGCAACCTATGGTAATGATGATGCTGGAGATCTGGAGATCGATGCCGACCAGAACATCAACGTTACAGGTTCGGCAATTATTTCTCCTACTTTTGGCGAGGGGGAAGGCGGCAGGATCGGCCTCAAGACTAAAAACTTAAATATTACTAAAGGTGGTGCAGTGGCATCAGCCAGCCTGGGTAGCGGTCGGGCAGGCAATATTAATATTGAGGCAACGGAATCGATCGCAATTTTTGATATTATCCCAGGTTTATTGTTTTCTGGCAGTATTTCAACGGGGAACTATAGCGGCAGGGGCTTATCGGGAGACCTCAATCTCAGCACTCAACGTTTGACAATTCGAGACGGTGCAAATATTGAGACGAATAATGTGTTCCTAAATCCCCACATACCGACGGATATCGACGAATCACAGACAGCCGAGCTAGCTGACCCTAGCTTTCAGGGTAAGCTGACAATTAACGCTTCGGAATTGATTGAAATCAGTGGCAGCCTTACCGAAGCTAATTCTTCTAACAGCGGTTCTAATAGCCATATTTCTAGTATTACCAATACTTCTAATCCAGCCAGCGACATTACAATCAATACGGGAAAGTTAACTCTAGACGATCGCGGCACAATCAATGTCAGTAGCCTAGGAGACGCTTCAGCAGGAAAGCTAAGAATTAATGCCGACTCAGTGAGTCTTAAAGATAATGCCCAACTTCGTGGCACAACCAGATCGGGACAGGGGGGAGATATTGATTTGCAGATTGGAGAATTATTGCAAATAGACAATCTTTCTCTGATTGATACCAATGCGATCGCCGAAGGTAACGGCGGCAATATCAATATTGTGGCTGATTTCGTCCTGGCAACAAGAGAAAGTACGATCGCCGCTAATGCCAAACAAGAAGGGCAGGGAGGAAATATTAGTATTACGGCTAAAGATGTTTTTCTATCCGCTGATAGCACTATAACCGCTGATTCTGCTTTGGGAATTGATGGCACGGTAGAGGTCAAAACTTTAACCGATAGCGAAAGAAACAATTTGACTCGTTTGCCTCAGCATGTGATTCAAGCTGATAGCCGAATTGTCACCAGCTGTAGCAGTCAGAGAAATAGCAGTAGCACATTCACCCATGCTGGCAGAGGTGGCTTACCCCATAATCCTTTTATTGATTCTCAAGCAGGTAATGTTTTGATTGCTGACTTAGACGTGATCGAGCATACTGTATCCCCCAAGCAATTTTTGGCTCACAACGAAACCCTGGAATTGATCCAGCCAAAGTTAGCAGAAGCCAATCAATGGCGCGTCAATCACCAGGGGCAGATTGAGTTAGTGGCTGTCGGTAACCATAGTTTGTTTGCAGAATTTGATTCTCCTCACTGTTCGGCGAGCAGTTAGAGATAAGACTGGGCAGAGATTACCGAGGCTGCGGTTAATAGTATGCTCAATAAGATAATTACCCAGTTTTTATTCGAGCTAGCGGCACTACTTTTTTCTGTAAGAGATGATTGTTCGGCTAATTGCGATCGCAGACTTCCAATCAATTCTTGCTGCTCATTACCTTTGAGATCTAACAAGCCATAGTTTGTCTGCTGTTCTTCTAGCTGTTTGTTTAGCTGCTCAATTAGGTCAGATCGAACTTTAATTTCTGTTTCTAATTCAGAACGCTTGGTTGTTTCCCGCTTTAAATTGGCAACCTGGTGTTCTTTTTGCGCTATTTCTTGCTTTAACTGCTCTTGGGTTTGATTGATTGCCTGTTCTGTTGTTTCTACTTGGCGAGATAACTCGACTACTTTTTGCTCTGACTCCGTGAATTGCTGCTGCAAATTCTGGGTAACTTTGTTTTGC
>JBCBWB010000018.1:0-42203 GCA_039817275.1 Cyanobacteria bacterium J06648_1
TCAACAATTGTTACCGCTCCTTTACCAATCACTTGAATCATACCGTCACTTTCGAACACGGCGCAGGTATCCTCGTCAATACCCACACCCAAAAGTTCGGGGTGAGCGCAAACTGCACTTAAAAGACGTGCCAGACGATTGCGGTTATAAAAATGCTGATCTACCAATACTCCAGGAATGATGTCTAAACCTTTTGCCATATCGACCAAGGCACGATTGGGACATTCGGCACTACTGCCGCCAGAAATCATATGGTGTCCCATGATCGCTGCCCCTGCACTTGTCCCAGCTAGGCTGATTTCACGCTTTTGCGCTCGCTCGACAATACGATTCATCAAGGGAGTGTCTGCCAGCAAACCACACAGACGTAGCTGATCGCCACCAGTCAGAAAAACTCCCGTACAGTTATCGACAAAATCACGATAAACGCTATCATCAGCTCCAGAGCGATCGCGCACGTCCAGCACCTTAATCTCTTTTGCGCCCATATCGCTAAACAGCCGATAGTATCTTTCGCCAATTAGGGTTGGCTCTCGTGAAGCACAGGGGACAATGGCAATCTGAGCATCTTTTCCTCCCGATCGCTGAAAGAAAGTTTGCAATATTTCTTTTCCATGTACCTTATCTTCTGCTCCACCAATTACTAAGATAGCGTTTTTGGTGGATTGGAAATACGAGCTTGTGTGATGATTAATTTCGGTATCGATCATAATTCAATTGGCGGGCAAGAGACTTATCTTTTGAGACTAGTTGATGCTAGCGGCGATCGCAGATCAACGGCTGTGTTTAAGACTACTTAATTTCTAGAGTCACCCAGACTTATACTTATATATTCTGAATAACTTGGTAAACTTTTAATCGTGCGTTTTGATATTATCACTCTTTTTCCCGACTTTTTTGACTCTCCTTTGAATTGCAGCTTACTAGGCAAGGCGATTGCCAAGGAAATTGCTACCGTAAATATAGTAAACCCCCGCGACTTTACTATTGACAAGCATCGCAAGGTAGATGACATTACCTACGGTGGTGGTGTAGGGATGCTACTTAAGCCTGAACCAATGTTTGCGGCGGTGGAGTCTTTGCCGATCTTGCCCCAGCGAGAGGTTATTTTGCTGACTCCCCAAGGACAGCCAATGAACCAGCCACTATTGAAAGATTTGGCTAGTAACTATCAGCAGCTTGTTTTGATTTGCGGTCATTATGAAGGAGTAGATGAACGCATCCGGGAGCATCTGGTAACGAAAGAAGTTTCTTTGGGAGATTTTGTCCTGACCTGCGGCGAAATTCCTGCCCTAACTCTCATCAACGGCGTTACCCGTCTTCTACCAGGCACCGTAGGTAAATCAGCATCTCTCAAGACCGAAAGCTTTGAAACCGAATTACTCGACTATCCGCAATACACCAGACCAGCTGAATATCGTGGTTGGCAAGTCCCTGAAGTATTACGCTCTGGTAATCATAAGCTAATCGATGAGTGGCGCAAAGCAGAACAGATTAAGCGTACCCGAGATCGCCGTCCCGATCTCTATCAGCAATGGACAATGAACAATGAACAATGAACAATGAACAATGAACAATGAACAATGAACAGTCAACAGTTAATTGTGCGATCGCAAATTACCTGAGTTTTGTAAACAATATCTCGGTTGCGATCGCTATTTTTGCCAGAAAATTAAATCAAGCCAAAATATTACTGTTTGGGGTAGCGGTAAATCAGGAAAGGCAGCCTAGCCTGAGTTGCTCTCAGAATTGAGGTTAGACTATCGCGACTATTATCCAATTGAAACGATTGCTCTCTCAAAGTCTGACGTACTACTGAGGTCGGGGCAGTATTAAACCGCCTCGTATAAGCCGTATAATTGTTACCCAATTCATTATCAATAAATAAAGAGCTATCAATCAAGCTTGATTCAGCGACAAAACTATCGGCAGCGACAACAGTTGAGCGACTATCAGGAGTCGGATTGGAGTTGGTAATATTGTTATTATTGTTGATGATGTTTAGACCTTCGCCAGGAGCGGCACTAGCATTAGCAGCTCGCTTTTGACTGACGTTGCAGATATCGGTTAGATCGGTTAATTCCCCTGAAGAATCGATAATATAACACTCTGGGGGTTCTTGTGCCACAGCGATGGAAGCGAGCGCACCTAAAGAACAAACGCTGGTTAGTAAGGTTGTGAGTAAGGACTTGTAGGTCATAATGCTGACTTGTTATAAGTAATATCAGTAAATATACTGCTGCTACTCATTGTCGCTCAAAAGTTGCTTTTGATATTACTCGCTTAAAAAAATTCATCTTAGTGACAAGAAGTTTCGTAATTTGCGATCGCTATACTCAAATGACAGGAAGGTAATTATTATTGATAATCAGCTATTTGGTATAGCGTTTCTCACTTTACTGAGGTACATTTAGCTTCTGCCTTCTGCCCTCTGCCTGCATGCGGCAAAAAGAATGCCTTTGCGCCTCAAAACGATTTATTTTGTACCTGACTGATTTGAGAACCGCTATAATTGAGCTACTATTTCCTTGCCAATTTCGATCGAGGCGGTAGCAGCGGGGGAAGGCGCATTACAAACGTGAAGGGCGCGATCGCGCTTAATAAACAGGAAGTCATCTACCATTGAACCATCAATTTTTACAGCCTGCGCTCTCACTCCTGCGGGGGTAGGTCGAATGTCTTTGGCTTCGACTCCGGGAATTAGCCTTTGTAGGCTGCGGACAAAAATTGCCTTACTGTAGGAGCGGATCATCTCCTGCAAACCATCTTTGGGGTACTTGGCGGCTAGTTTCCAAAACCCAGGGTAGGTCATAGTTTCCATAAATTCTTTGAGGTCGAAATCAAACTTGTTATAAGCCTCGCGCTTAAACCCCAATACGGCATTAGGGCCAGCATGAACGCTACCGTCTACTCCTGGGTGGAAATGTACGCCTAAAAAAGGAAAGTTAGGATTAGGGACGGGATAGATTGCGCCGTTAACTAAATAACGTTTTTCAGGAGTCAGTTCATAATATTCGCCACGGAAGGGAACAATTTTAGCAGGTGGTTTAACTTGGGCTAATTCCGTCAGGCGATCGCTATATAGCCCCGCGCAGTTGATTAAAAACTCGGTTTGATAGTCTTCTTTGTTGGTTTTGATTACATAACCTGTGGCTGTTTCAACCAGATCCAGAACACGGGTATTGTTATGCAGTTTTACACCCTGTGATCGCGCTAGCTCAGCATACTTCAAACATACTTGTTTATAATCGACTATTCCCGTCGATTCAACCCGAATACCTGCCAGGCAGC
The DNA here is from genome assembly GCA_039817275.1 of Cyanobacteria bacterium J06648_1. GTDB lineage: Bacteria > Cyanobacteriota > Cyanobacteriia > Cyanobacteriales > Xenococcaceae > Waterburya. The sequence continues at coordinate 3,292 of JBCBWB010000018.1, forward strand.
TAACGTGAGGCTCAATTTCTTTAACCTGTTCTGGTGTTAGTTTGCTAATTTTGAGCTGGTTTGCCAAACCTCGTTCATAAAGGTTATCTAGCAGCGGTAATTCATGAGGTTCAGTTGCCACAATTACTTTCCCGCAAAGCCGATATGGTATGCCATGCTGCTGACAGAAATCCACCATCGAGCGATTACCTTGATAACAAAGTTTGGCTTTATAACTACCTGGCTTATAGTAAATACCCGAATGAATAATGCCGCTATTATGTCCCGTCTGATGGCTTGCCCAATCTGCTTCTTTTTCTAGCAGAGCAGTTTTTGCGCCAGGAAATTTTTGACTGAGAGCCATCGCCGTAGACAGACCAACAATTCCACCACCGATAATTGTGTAGTTATACATGTGTAGTTGTATATCTTGTTCGAGTTAATTAATTTCTAGCTATCAGCTATCAGCTATCAAAAAACAAAGGATGAAGATTATTAGTCCTCATCCCTGCTCCTTTATTATTCATTCCTCTAAAGTGCTACGACTTCTGCCTTTACGCCCATAGCTTCTAACATTTCGCTAATCTCTTGGGTATAAATAGCGTTCATAATAATTACCTTGTCGGGTTTATAGCTCTTAAGAAACTCAGGAGCCATAATTTCTTTGCCCACTCCAGGAATAAATTTACCGTGACGGTGAGGATTAATGTCCACGGCATATTCAATTTTGTCGATAGTTTTTAAAGTGGTCAAAAAAGCGACACACTTGGAACCCGAACCCCAAACTACGACTTTTTCCTGTTTAGCTTGAGCTTCATCAAGATAGTTTTTCCAGTACTCTAGCTTGTCGGCAATTTTATTGGTAAATAACTGTACGTCATTAGCAACGTCATCAACGCTTTCTTCAAAGGGATGAATTTTGTCTGAAGCTACCGCCACGGGTTTGGCTTCGATTAGCAGATATTGCTCGCCGTATTCGCAGTAGAGATCCGTTATTTCAAATCCACTGTCGCGGAACAGACGAGCTAGTGTACCAGGACTAAAATAGGAACAGTGTTCGTAATAGATATCTTCAAATGCCTGTTCTTTTAATACTCTGGTGTTGTCGGGGATTTCAAAGACAACGGTAGTATTGCGATCGCCGATCGACTTGCGTACAGTTTTGATAAACTCAGAGGTAGGCTGAATATGCTCTAGGGTATGGCGGCAGCAGATAAAGTCGCCGACGTATTCGGCGTGTTTCTCAGAATAATAGTCTTGAATAAAGGTCACGCGGTCTGCCGCTTCGCTTTCGACTCTGCCAGGGACTACACTCGGATCGATGCCAACCCCACGATTGTTGCCTAGTTCACACAGTAAGAGTAAGAAATCTCCTTTACTACAGCCGATTTCGATAATATCTTTGTTGTGGAGATCGTATTTATCGATTAAATGGTTAGCTAGCTTGAGGGAGAACTTGTTAAAAGTAGGAGAATAGCTTTGCTGATCCTCGTAGTTTGGCGCATAGGCAGACCATTTAGCGTCAAATTCGGTGTTGGTAATAAAGCCACAGCGATCGCAAAATCCTAAAACAACATCGCCGCTCGGAAAATTAACTGCCTTAGACTGTTCCGACATCATTAGACAGCTATGGACGGGAACATCACGAACTTCGTAGAAGACTTCCAGTTCATGATGACCACAATTAGGACATGAATGCTGAACTTTTTTAGTTTTGGTCTTTGATACTACGTTACTAGTCATGTTTCTCGTCATAATGAATACCTATGTGGATAATTTAGATTGCTAAAAACATTAATAATAGTTAGGCTTGTATACTTTGAACAAGCCTCAAAGATTTCACTCTTACTCAAGTCTGAGCTTGGCTACCTGGCAGATTAATTATCTGACTAAACAATTCTTGGTTCAGGAATTGGCACAATAAACTTGCCGCCAGATTTCTGATATTCTTGCTGCTGCTGCATAATTTCTGTGGCAAAATTCCATGCCAGAATTAGCACATAATCAGGCTTGTCTTCTAACAATTTGGCAGGAGCAAAAATCGGCAGGTGATTGATGCTCATGTATTTGTTGTGCTTAAAAGAATTAAGATCAACAATGTAGTCGAGTAAAGTTTTATCAATTCCCAGGTAGCTCAACATTGTAGTTGCCTTGGCTGCTGCGCCATAGCCGACAACTCTTTTGCCCTGCTTTTTAAGATCCCAAAGAATCTCTAGCAAAGAGTGTTTAAACTCAGCTACTCGCTCAGCAAAACCTTGATAGTAAGCCATCTGATCTACTTGCGCCTCTTTTTCAGTCTGCAATAGGGACTTGACTGAATCTTTGACTGCTTCTTTTGGCTCAACATATAAACGCAAAGACCCACCGTGAATCTTCGTCCGTTCAAGATCATTTAAATACAAATTATGTCTTCTAAACAGCTTATCCAACGCTGTCACGGAATAATAGCAGAGATGTTGGTGATAAATTGTATCAAACTCACAATGTTCGACTAAATCTACTAGATAAGGAGCTTCAATTACGGCTACTCCCGTATCCTTGAGCAAGGTCGCAATGCCCGCCACAAAACCATTGAGATCAGGAACATGAGCGAGAACGTTATTTGCCAGAAAAACATCGGCTTGTTTTCCTTCATCTCTTAACTTCTGCGCCAACTCCTGACCAAAAAAGGTACAAATCGAATTGACCCCTTTCTCAATCGCCGCATTTACTGGTCCTGAGGCGGGATCGATACCTAACACGGGAATATCTGCATCAACAAAGTTTTTGAGCATGTAGCCATCATTACTCGCCGCCTCAATTACTAGACTATTGCGATCTAGGTTCCTTGTCTCAATTAGATTTTGGGCGCTGTCACCAAAGTGCTTGAGCAAAGATGCCGAAACTGACGAAAAGTAGGGATAGTCTTGACAAAAAAGGATTTCAGGCGGAACCAATTCTGTAATCTGTACTAGACTGCACTGAGGGCAAAATGCCAGGTCTAGAGGGGCAGTATATTCAGGCAAATCTAGCTGTTCTTGCGTCAAAAGATTGTCAGCCAGGGGAGTATAGCCAAAAGAGATAACAGAATTGAGTTCGGCGTTACCGCAGGAAAGACAGCTTGCAGGGCGATCGTTCATAGTGAATTAGAGTTTACTTGATAATCAGAAATGTCTACTGACAAATCTTATACATAAAGGCAATCAGTTCTGATTGCCTTCAATTGGTTATTAGACTTTATGCCTAGCCAGATTTCTCTAGCAAAGCAGACTTAATCTTATATGGGTGCTATTTATTCAACAGTAGTTAACTGTTCTTTGCGCCAGCGCAATTCCTTGTCTAGCAAGTCATTCCCAATTAGATATTTGATATGGGCTATTCTTTGATATTTAGTCCCTTCAAACTCATCTAGAGTTAGACCGACTTTTTGATATACTTCATATAGCTCTTGCGCGCCTTTACGGGTGTTCCACTGGGGTTGGAAATTAGGCAGGACTTTAGCAATTTTGCTACAGTCCACACGGTAACAGCGTTTGTCAGGACCAGCGTTTGGAGCATACTCAATGCGGCAGTTGGGAACAGTTTCCTTAACAATTTCCGCTATATCGCGAATCTGATAGTTATCTTCATTGCGACCGACATTAAACGCTTCATTGTGAATAAGCTCTCTAGGAGCTTCCAAAACAGCGATAAAGGCTCTTGAGATATCTTCAATATGAACAATGGGTCGCCAGGGAGTACCATCACTTTTGATATAGACTAAGCCCTTGGTAAATGCCCAAGCTACCAAATTATTTAGCACCAGATCAAAACGTAATCGAGGTGATACGCCATAGGCAGTGGCGTTGCGTAAAAAGGTTGGACTAAAGTTGTCATCAGCTAGCTTACTAACATCTTGCTCAACTCTGACCTTGGAAACTCCGTAAGGGGTAACAGGATTAAATGCCGACTCTTCGTTCAGCCAGTCTTCGCCCCCAGCACCATAGTTACTACAGGATGAAGAGAAGACAAAACGACTTACCCCTGCCTGTTTAGCTAACTCAGCTAGTTTGACCGAAGCCTGGTAGTTAATTTCTTCCGTCAACTGGGGATTGAGATTACCTAAAGGATCGTTAGACAAACCAGCCAAATGCAGCACTGAATCGAACCCTTCGAGATCTTTTGGTTCGATATCGCGAACGTCTTTAATCAGTTCAGGAACTTCCACAATTCCTGCACCGAAGGTACTTCTCGCATAGAGATCCGTGTCCAAACCAACGACATCATACCCTTTGTCGAGAAGCATCGGAACCATTAGTGTTCCGATGTAGCCCTTGTGACCAGTTACTAGTACTCTCATTCTTGTTCTCCCATGTTTTCCAAGGTGCATTGCCACTTGCCCATAAAGCTTCGAGGCGACGTTTGTCTCTTAAAGTATCCATGCATTGCCAAAAGCCGTCGTGCTTATATGCCATAAGCTGCCCGTCTCTGGCTAACTTCTCAAGAGGTGCTTTTTCCCATTGAGTGTCATCGCCATCTATATAGTCAAAAATTTCAGGTTCTAGAACAAAGAAAGCGCCATTGATCCACCCTTCTTTTGTTTGGGGCTTTTCGGAAAACTCCGAGATCTGATCTCCGTCTAAATCCAGGTGACCAAAACGTGCTGGAGGGCGAACGGCGGTCAGAGTTGCTAGCTTGCCATGGGAACGATGAAAAGCTAAGAGGTCGTGTAAATTTACATTGGACACGCCGTCTCCCCAGGTAAGCATAAAGGTTTCCCGACCAACGTAGGGCGCGAGACGTTTGATTCGCCCTCCCGTATTGGTAGTTAAACCAGTATCAATTAGATCTACGTTCCAATCTAATGAATAACCGCCATGAGTCTTGACTTTACCACTACCGAGATCGACAGTTAAGTTGCTATTAAGAGCGCAGTAATCAACCATATATTTTTTGATTACTGCCCCTTTATAGCCCAGTGCTACAGTGAAATCTTTGAAACCATACTGATGATAGTGCATCATGATATGCCACAAAATTGGTTGTCCACCAATTTCTACCATCGGCTTGGGCTTGTTTTCTGTTTCTTCGGAGATTCTTGTTCCTAAACCACCAGCAAGAAAGGCCACCTTCATATATTGTTGCTCCTCTTTTTAAGCGTATTAAGCTTAGATTGTGTTAGATAGTTTTGTTAATTAACCTAAGTAATTTCACTAACATACAAAGATTAACTTTAAACTCCTTAATTGTAAATATACTGAAGCTATTTATATTTAAAGTTTCGATAAATTTTTATATTTAAAGTTTCGATAAAGTTGCAGTTAAATAAATATCAAACACTCAATCATAATTCAAAATTATTACAATGTCAAGATAATGCGCGAATAGCCTTATTAAGTTATGTTAGATGCCAAAACTTTAGACTAAATCAAAATGCCGATAGAGGATTTAGCCAGGCAACCAACTCGTGTCTAAGATTTTGCAAATTGCGAGACATTCCTTGATTGAACCATTGTCCGATCGCATCAATAGGAGTGAAGAAATCTCCCGTTTGCCACCGTACTTTTTGTGATAATGGAGTTAGGTGGGTTCCTGTTAAGGTACGTAAAGTAACCATATCAGGAAATCTATTTTGCAAAATACGGTTCAAGATAACTGTCTGATCTAACTCATCTTGAGTAAACTTGAGTAGTAAATTGCGCCTAATATTGTAATGTTCAGCAATTAAGCGATCAGTTTCTGGGGGTGATGGGGCAAACTCAACATTGAGCATGGGGGCAACATTGAATTGTTCCATGAAAGGAACAGCACGGCTGGCAGGATAATTATTGAAGGAAATTAGAATGTTTCCCGCTCTTTCGACATCATATATGCTGCCAATTAATAGGTGTAGTTTGCATCCCATACTATGTCCCATGCCATAGATAGGTAGGTATCCTTGGCTTAACTTATTAGTTCTCTGAAGTCTTTCTAGAACTGTTTCAAAGCGATTGAGCACTTCACGAGCGATCGCAAAATGATCGAAGGTATTCAGAAATGGTGTAGCGATAATCGCAAAACCAGCCTGGCTTATTTGCTCTAAAATTGAACGATAAGATACTTGAGGTGCAGTAGCCACAAATGCGCCACCTAAAAAGTGAACTATCCCCTTGACGTTCTGGGGAGGAAGATAAACCCAGTTACCTGATATTTCTTGCCATTCCATATATTTTGCTCACTTGAAGGATAACTGCGATTGGGTTAATCTCTTGCCAACTTTCAGTTTTTATTTAGATGTTTTAACTAGATATATTTATTAGATTAGCAATAAAGCAATATTCGTGAATTGAATGATCATAAAAAAATGCAAAAGATCACCCAAATTAAATGTATTTTTGCGGCAGGGCGATCGCTCAACGCTGTTGTCCAGCAGATACAATTTTCTCTAGCCGTCAAATTATAGATTATCTAAGTTACTGACCTGGTTACCTGCCAAAACTGCTTATGTTTGATCAAGATTTAATTCGCCTTTCTCAAAGCCATCTCAATCTATTGAGCAGGTGTCCCCCAAAGTTTCAGCAAGTATATATTGACTGTCTAGGTTCTCTTCCCGCTCCTGAACAACAGGACAGTATGCAGTGGGGAAGTCGCTTTCACCTATTAATGCAGCAAAGAGAATTAACTTTACCAATTGAGTCTTTATTGGCTACGGATTCGGAGCTGGATCATTCTTTAAAAGCTTTAATCCAGGCTGCGCCAGAATTGGCTCCAGATCCAGATATTTGGCGTGAGGCGGAACACTGTCGAACTTTGAGCGTGGATAATTTTTTGTTTACCGTCATCTACGATCTCTTAATCGCCGAAGCAGATCGAGCAACAATCCTCGACTGGAAAACTTACCGCCAGCCAATAGAAGCAAAAAAGCTCAAGCAAAATTGGCAAACTCGACTATACCTTTATGTACTGGTAGAAACTACGGCATATCAGCCCGAACAGGTACAAATGACCTATTGGTTCGTTAAATCTGGTCAGCCAAAAAGCGTGGCGATCGCCTATAGCAAGGCAGAGCATCAAAGAACCAAACAAGAGATAGCAGCCTTATTAGCCGATCTAACAACCTGGTTGACAAACTATCGAGAACATCAGCTTAATTTTCCCCATCAGCCAAATTGCGAAACTGTCTGTCACTACTGCACCGAGTTTGCCACAATAGATTCTCAGCCAGAGATACTCAAGTCGATTGACGAAATTGAAGAGATTTCAATTTAAGACATTGTCGAACTGCATTGTAGCCTTGTGGTGTGCCTGAATTCAACAATGCAGTTCGACAATTTCCGCTAGTAAGCAGATTAACGAAAAAGCTTAGAGCGGCAAATACTAACTATTCAAGAATCTGCGCCATGATGTTTCGACCAAGCTGCCATCGAGACAGGAACAATCGGCTCAATCAACTCAGTAATTGCCTGAGCATAGGCACCAATCTCGCTTTGCGCTCCCGCACCGAGCCGTAAACCGACAAAGTTGAGCAATGCCTGTAAAGAGACAGTCCACACCCAAGAAGTATAGACAGATGGAACTAGCACCCCCCTAGCTTGTTCCCTACCTACGCCCAACTCCAAAAGTTGACTGTAGGCTTGATAGCTTTGGTCGCACTGCGCTTGGTAAATGGCGATCGCCTTACTATTGAGTTCTGGCTCTAAACTACCAATAGTTGCCTGTTTATTATTCTTGGACTGCTGCCGAAATATCTGTGGGACATAAAACTCGTTACTATCGTCAATTGACACATAGCGAAAACTTTTCTCATTCCAGCCTAGCTGCTCCTCATTGTGATTACTGGCTATCACATGCTTCCACCACTGTCTGCACACATAAAGAGGCGCTTTGACTTTAAACTTGAACACGACCCCGCGAAATGGAGATGTGTGTTGATGCTTAATTAGATAATTGATTAACTTGGTATCTCTTTCGTCTAGCTCAGCCGAACTCTTATCGAAAGAAGCTCTAGCATCGTTAACGATACTTAGATCGCCGCCCATCGAATCAATTAATTCAATTCTGCTCTTGCCATCATTTAAAGGATCTTTATAGCCCATATTTAGTTGTTTAATGTTTAATGTTCAATGTTTAATGCTCAATGTTCAAACTTTGGGCAAAGTTACGCCTGATCCTTGATGCTGATACTTACCACCGCGATCGGCATAGGTAGTTTCACAGGATTCTCCTTCAAAGAATAATAGCTGTACCACACCTTCATTGGCATAAATTTTCACATCAGCACTAGATGCATTGCTGAATTCTAAAGTGATACTGGCTCCTTGCCAAGATGCTTCTAAGGGTGTGGTATTGGCGATTACCCCCACGCGAGCGTAGGTTGATTTACCCAAACATATTGCCGTGACATTGGGCGGCATTTTGATACTTTCTAATGATGCACCCAAGCCATAGCTATTGGCGGGAATAATAAAGTAGGATGAGCCATCATTATCTTGATGCAACTCAGCCTGTTCTAAGTTTTTAGGATTAAACTTCTTGGGATCGATGACAGTGCCAGGAATATGTCTAAAAATTCTAAAATCGTGAGGAGAAAGACGAATATCATAACCATAAGAGCTAAGACCCCAGCTAATAGTGGGTATGGCTTGTTCTGCGCCTAAGACAGCATTTCTGACCGATTTTTCCTCAAAAGGAGTAATCATGCCTTGTCGGGCTTGTTCGACGATCCACTTGTCGTTTTTAATCACGCTTTTGTTAAATTAACGTTTGTACAAACAGACAGTATTTTATCTTGACAGAAGCCTGGCACATATTAAGCTTATATTTATTCTTTTGTTCGTTTTGCTCTTCGGTATTGGTAAGAGTAATTTAATCTACCTTCTACAATCAATAGCGATATTAATCACCTGCTACCTCATAAATCTAAATTGGGATTATAGATGACAGAGTCAAAAGAGGAAGGGCAAAAAGAATTCCGCGCAGCCAGAGCGATCGCCCCTGGAGTTAGAGTAATTATCAAAATTGGGCAACGAGTTAGTAATTCTATTCTTGATTATGCTCTTGGTGCGGCGATTCTCGGTTTGATTCCTGTTTATGGTCGTTGGATACCAGCAATCCGAGTTACTTTGCTTGTCTTACTTAATCTCAAGATGATAGTTAACGTGGGTCGATTTTGGGGCTATCATCGGGGACAGGGAAATCTGGCAATTATTGGCTGTGTTTTGGCGATCGCTGGCTCGCTAATCTTGGCATTGATTACTTGGCTGGCTATATTTATGCTGGGATTACTGATTCCCTTGCTAGATAGTTTGGCAAGAGCGATCGCCTATGGCGTTTTTACCTGGAATGTCGGGCATGCCGTATCTCGATATTATTATAGTCCCCGCACTTTGAACCTTGAGGCATTGCGCAAAGCATTACAGTTTGAGCGTAAGCGCAAATAAGCGAATTGAGGTCAGGCAATATCTTATCCTGACAAGCATTAATTTAAGTAGAGAAGTTAGTCAGTGAGAGAAATTGGTCAGTGAAATTTTTTAATCGTCGCCAATTACTGTTGATGGGTTTAGGTGCGGGAGTTGCCGCCAGAATCAACAATGAATATCAGCGTGATCGTAATTTTGACCGAGAAATTCAGGCTTTTACCGATAGTCTGACCAACGATCCCCAAAATATTGTTGATACCGCCTATAACCTTGAGGCAAACTGGGATACGGAAGTTTCTCAACGTCAGGAAATTTTGTCATCGACAAGCTTAAGATATCCGCTCATTGACTACAACCGAGAAATGTCTAACTGGATGATCCAGTCTTGTAAGCTAGCAGTTCAGCAGTATCGTACAGGAAGGAGCAATATCAAGTACGATGGCGCTTTGACCCTATTGCCCAACTATAATGACAACTTCGATCACTATCGACAGGTAGCCTCTTTCCAGATTGAAGAAGAGATCATTGAGAATTACTGGCAGCTCAAAGATTCCTTTTTTGAGATGGCAAACGATAATTCCATGCGGCAGACTCTTCATGATGCGGAAAGCAAGATCAGAGAAATAGTCCAAAGAATTGTTCAACGCCGCCACCGTACGCCTGTATTTGTGGGTTTTGTGATTGCCTCGGATCAGAGTAATATCATTGCCTTTCGGGGAACCCAAACCCAAATTGAATGGTGGCGCAATCTCCAGGCTGGTCAAAGAAAATATATCGATCTCCGAACAGGGAAACAATATGGCAAGGTACATCAAGGCTATCTCAACATTATTCGCAAGCAGATTAGTTCGGCTCTAATCGAAGCTGTCAAACAGCTAGATCCTACTGTTCCTTGCTACATTACGGGGCATAGCCTGGGGGCGGCGCTTGCTACCCTCTCGGCAATGGATATCGCCCTCCAGGTACCCGAAATCCGTGAACAGATTCAGCTATACACCTATGCAGGTCCGCGAATTGGCGATCGCGATTTTGCTCAAGCACACAGTCAGATGATCCCCAACAGTTATCGCATAGTTAACCTCAGTGACTCTGTCCCCCTGGTGCCGCCGATCAAAATTCAAAATAGATTTACCACGGCTAATTATGCTCATGTCGGTCAAAAGTGGGCATTCACGGCACAGTTTGGCGATGTTCTGCTCAACCACGTCGCCGATACCTATCTTATGGCGATCGGCTCACAACAAGAAACTATGCAGGCAGATCCTTTTGAGCGCATGATGTAAACCTCATTTCGCTCTTGCAAAATTATGGCGTGACAGATAAAGTTTTGCGATTTTTAGTACTTGATTTTATGTCTGTTGACTGTTAACTGTTAACTGTTACCTAAGAAAAGGTAGGGTTTTCCAGACAATTTAGTTCGGGCAGAAAACTCTACCTAAAGGTATTAAGAACAACACTTACAGTTGCTAGAGATTTTTTTTAAGATGTTAACAACAAAAGAAAAGAATTAATCAATTCTACGGAGACAAAATATATGACTATTGTTCGTTATAATCCTTGGACTGAAATGAACTCATTACATCGTCAACTAAATAAAATATTTGATGATGCTCTAACTCCAGCTTCATTAGCTGATTTCGGCAACTTCGCTAAGGTTCCTGCCGCAGAATTAACTGAAACTGAGGAAAGCTTGGTTCTCAAGCTTGAAGTTCCTGGCATTAATCCTGGCGATCTTGATATTGAAGCAACAGCAAAAAGCGTCTCTGTTTCTGGAGAGCGTAAGGCTGAAACTACTTCAGAAGACGAAGGAAAAACCAGATCGGAGTTTCGCTACGGCAGCTTCCAAAGAGTAATTCCTTTACCTGCAAGAATCGAAAATACTCAAGTAAAGGCTGAGTATAAAGATGGTATTTTGCACCTAACTTTACCAAAAGCTGAAGCAGAAAAAAATAAAGTAGTTAAAGTCAACTTGCTTGACGAAGCTGATGCTTAATGACTTTTAGCTACTCAATTTAATAGTTGTGTGATTTGTTGTGTAATCTAGGTCGCGCCAGCCATAGTTAATTCCGTGGCTGGTTTTTTATATCTAAACTTAGCCTCTCTAAAATTGCGCCTAGCCATTTCAACCATAACCACCGCCGCCAGGAGTTTCAATTACAAAAGTATCTCCTGGCTGCATTTGAACCGTAGCAGTACTATCCAAATGTTCGATCGCCTGATCGTTTCTAACTACGTAACTCTTACCTACTTTCCCTGCTTCCCCACCTTTCAAGCCAAAGGGAGGTACAAGACGGTGATTTGATAAGATTCCTGCCGTCATTGGTTCTAAAAATTTTATTTTTCGCTGTACCCCACTGCCTCCAGAATATTTGCCTTTACCCTGGCTACCCTCTCTAATCTCGAAACTTGACAACATCACGGGATAGCGAGACTCCAACACCTCGGGATCGGTTAAGAGAGAATTAGTCATATGAGTCTGCACCGCATCCGTACCGCTAAAGCCATTTCCTGCACCCGAACCACCGCAGATGGTTTCGTAGTACTGATATTGCTCGTTACCAAAGGTGAAGTTGTTCATTGTTCCCTGAGAACCTGCCATAATTCCCAGCGCCCCATACAAAACATCGACAATGGTTTGCGAGGTTTCAACGTTTCCCGCCACCACAGCCGCAGGATAGATAGGATTGAGCATACAGCCTCGGGGAATGATAATTTCAATTGGCTTGAGACAGCCAGCATTAAGAGGGATAGCATCATCAACTAAAGTACGAAAAACATACAGCACCGCCGCTTGAGTTACCGCAGCAGGAGCATTAAAATTACTGGCTTGTTGGGGTGATGTACCCGTAAAATCAATTATTGCCCGTCTTTCCTTTCGATCTATCGAAACCTCTACCTGAATTTTGGCACCATTGTCCATGGCATAACTAAATTTACCATCTTGGAGAGTGGCGATCGCTTTTTTAACTGCCAACTCAGCGTTATCCTGCACATGTTGCATATAAGACTGTACTGTATCTAAGCCATACTTTTTGACCATTTTGAGGAGTTCGTTAACACCTCGATTATTCGCAGCAATTTGAGCTTTGAAATCCGCTAGGTTTTGGTCAATGTTACGGGCAGGATAGGGATGGTTACTCAGTATTTCTGTTACCGCCTCTTCTCTCAAGTTGCCTTGTTTTACCAGCAAGAAATTATCAAACATAATTCCCTCTTCTTCAATGCTCTGGCTGTGGGGTGGCATTGAACCGGGAGAGATCCCGCCGATATCTGCTTGATGTCCTCGCGAGGCTACGTAAAAGATGGGTTTTTGGGCAGACAGCCGTTTGCCCCTACCAAGGAATACGGGGGTGATAGCGGTTACGTCGGGTAGATGTGTCCCGCCGTTATAGGGATTATTAGAGAGATACACGTCTCCTGGTTTGATTTCATCTACGTTATTGATCAGGCTGGTGACGCTGGCACTCATGGAGCCTAAATGAACGGGAATATGAGGCGCGTTAGCTACCAGTGAACCATCGCCATGAAAGATAGCGCAGGAAAAGTCTAGTCTTTCTTTGATGTTGACCGATGCTGCGGTGTTTTGCAGCACGATACCCATTTGCTCGGCAATAAATTGATAGAGGTTTTTGAAGATTTCTAAGCGAACTGGGTCGATTTTGTCGTTCATTTATCTCAATTCTAATCTGGTTGGATTTAGCATGGATCAGAGCTTAGTCAGTATGAGGTATTTAATAATCAGAGTCCTAATTTTTGCTGAAACGGACTAATTGCCAGAGGAGATATTCGGCAAAATCGCCTCAGATCTAAGTAGACTCCAGGCAAAAATAAAAGCGATCGCAATTATAAATATTCGGAGAAATTTTTGCGTCGATAAACTAGCCATAAAATCAGCTTAATTAGGAGTTCGTATCATAATTTCTAAGTTAAAGGCGTTACCAACTTAGAAAAGCTCAAAACTCAGAAATTATCATGTCACTACCACAGATAGTAATGTTAGCTCTCAGTGCAGGAATCTTTGTCGTTGTCACGATTTTAGTATTAACAGATAAAAAAGATAAACCACAGTAAATAACCACAATATGAAGGCGATCGCGGACTGTTATAATCTGCGATCGCCTTTTAATCTAGTTTGTTGGTGGGCTAAACTGTTTGATGCATTACTGAACATTGATATTTGAGCTGTTGTTCGCATTTTGCCAATAATTCTAAAACCTTGATTTCGCCCAATTCCTGAAATTTTGGCTCAATTAGGTAATATTTTGCTAGATATTCCTTATAATAAGCTGCATGTTCTTGAGCAGCTAAATCGGGTTTAACCTGCACAATAAAATCATAGTCTTCGATGGTTTGGTTTTTACCGTTACAGTTGCCTTCAGTTAAATCTACTCGAAAATTTTTGTATGTTAAAAAGCAATGTATTTGAGGAATATAACTCAAGCCATAAGGTTCAATTATTTGATTCACGCCCGTAACGATCGCATCGTTAAGGCGATAAAAGCCGAGACTTTTGAATATTGCTAAATTTAGTTCTTGAGCTAAGCGGGAAACAATACCATGTTTATTAGTGCAGGTTGCTTTTCCCTCCTCAAAAATAATTAAAGAGTCGTCATTACTAGAATTAGAACCGTAGGGAAGATTTTTTACCCAATGGCAAGCCTGATGAAAAGTGGTTAAATTTTTCTGGTAGAACTGCTGAGAAACTATCCCCCTGCTGGAAATAGTCGGATTAGGCAAAACTGCAATGTTGTTCATCGATTAGATTATGGCTAAACGTTAAATTCTCAAATCAATCGTTGTTTATTTGTTTATTGTCAATTACTCATTGATAAAATGAATGGCATGACAAATTCTACTTCAATCGCCAATTGTTCTATCTTTTCTCAAGCGATCGCGCCAGAACAAGCGCAGGAGATAGCCGCTATTTTTAAGGTACTGGGCGAACCAGCTAGATTACAGTTACTCAGCTATATTGCCTCTCAACCCAAACAAGAAGCCTGTGGCTGCGATCTGATCGAACCTTTGGGTTTATCTCAGCCCACTGTCAGCCATCACCTCAAGGTTTTATTTCAAGCTGGATTGCTCAATAAGGAAAGAAGAGGTAACTGGATCTACTATTTAATTAACCAAGATCGGATCGCCATGCTGCAAAACGTTCTGACAATGAACGAACAATAGTCAACTACAGCAGCTACTATGAGATGCTGTCAAATCTGGTCTACTATTTTCGCCAAAGCTAGCGCTGTCTGCCAATACAGTATAAATTTCCCACGGTGCGAGATCGGGATCGGCTACCCAAAACTTATCTTGTTTGGCATAGCAACAGGTATTCTCTTTTTGGGCTTTAGGGTTCATTTCCCGAACGGCTAACTTCTCTTCCCAACGTTCTACTTCCTCTGTATTCTCTACCTCTACTCCCAAATGATTGATCGTTCCCCCTGGTTCAGAATTTTCCATCAGCACCAGCTTTAAAGGCGGTTCGGAGATCGCAAAATTAGCATAGCCAGGCTTTACTTTTGCTGGTTCAACTCCAAATAGTTTGGTATAAAAAGCGATCGATTCATGGAGATTACTAACGTTCAAAGCAAGCTGCAAGCGTGACATAAAACACCTACTTATATTGATGTACATCTATATTGATATTTATCGATATACTAGGAAAAATTATCTTCCTTGTCAAACTGCCTTGGCTAAGGCGATCGCCAATTTAGCCTTGAGTGATAATAAAGAGAGTAACTTTCAAGCACTAAATCAATTATCGGGAATGATGTTTGATCCAGTGATGGGCAATATCTAGGCGACGGCAAATCCACACGCGCTCGTGGTTCTGAACATAATCAATAAATCTTGCCAAAGCAGCAATCCGCCCTGGTTTGCCTGCTAACCTGGCATGAAGCCCTACAGACATCATTTTAGGACTGGTTTCACCCTCAGCATACAAAACATCAAAGGCATCTTTGAGATAAGTATAGAAATCATTCCCGTTATTAAAGCCTGGGGCAACGCAATATTTCATGTCGTTGTTATCTAGGGTGTAGGGAATAACTAAATGATCTTTCCCCGCCACCTCCACCCAGTAGGGCAGATCGTCATTGTAAGCATCGGAGTCATATAAAAAACCGCCTTCTTCGACAATTAAGCGGCGAGTATTCAGACTAGGGGCATAGCGACAGTACCACCCCAGAGGGCGATCGCCCGTGAGTTTTTTCAGAGATGCGATCGCTTTTTGAATATGTTCTCTTTCTTCAGCTTCATCTATTAAGTGATAGCCAATCCAGCGCCAACCATGACAGCAAATATCGTATCCCGCCTCGACTATAGCTTCTACTGCTGCGGGGTTACGTTCTAATGCTAGGGCTGCACCAAAGATCGTCACGGGAATACCCTTAGCTTGAAACAGTCGCATCAACCGCCAAAAACCAGCTCGACTGCCATATTCGTAGACAGATTCCACCTGTAAGTCTCGCATTCCCTTACCCATAGAAGAACCAGGCACTTCTCGCAAGTATATCTCGGAAGTTTCGTCTCCATCGGGGATCGAATATTCCGAGCCTTCTTCGTAGTTGAGGACTATTTGTAAAGCGATTTTGGCATCACCTTTCCACTTCGGATGGGGTGGATTAGCACCATAGCCTACTAAATCTCTGATCATTTAACATTCAACATTGAGCATTTAACATTTAAGCTAATCATCGATCGCACTTTAGTTTGGAGTATTTGTATACAGTATTCAATAAGCTTCAAGGCGCTGAGACGCTGTATCCCTTGCCTAGCAAAAAAAATAGAGCTTAACATTGTTTGGTACGGATGGTATCACCTTTGTTTTTGAAAGATATGAAGATATCATAAAAATATAAGTAAACCGTATAAATAGTTACAGAAAAGAGGAAAATATGTCGAACAACTTTAACGTTAGCAACAATGATCGAGATTGGAACAAAGATAGTCTAATCGAACTTAGCAATAATCTTGGTAAAGCTTACAGTCCTGGTTTGAACGTGGGGGATGCTGAATTTAGTTCAACATATCCAACCACGTTGTTGAACAATAGTAAATCTAATCGAAAAGATGATTCTTGGAATGCCAGAAAGTTTATTGAAATGAGTAGACATTTGAGTTCTGCTTATGGCGTAGATTTTTAAGAAGCGCGAAAAAAATCAAACCTAAATCAGTACAAGATTCAAAGGGGATAAGTTGATGAATAATAACGAAAAAGAAAACAATAAAGATTCAAGCTGGAATAGCCAGGATTTAATTAGGTTAAGCCAAAATTTGGGAGAGGCTTATCTTCCTGGATTAGATAACGGTAAATCTGACAAAAAAGTCGATCGCCTAACCGTAAATAAGCTAGTTGAAATGAACAAAGATCGAGATCCCCAAAGTAGCTAGCCAGACCTCAGATCTAGAAACTTGTAGCGTTCTGGCATTTTACAGATGAATATTAATTGAGAAAGCGGTAGATATCTCGATGTCTATCGCTTTGCTATTGTCAGTAATCTACGTGCTTATTTCAGATGTTTCTACACTGATGTCTTTGGCAGAAATTGCTAAGTAGATCCCGCTTAAGACTACGGCAAAAGCCAACCAGTTAAACAAACTCAACCGTTCGGAGAATATTACTAGAGCCAAAACTGCTGCTATTAGAGGAATTGCCAACATCGATATGGCTACAAAACTAGATGGGAATTTCGCCAGACTATAGGTTAAAAGTCCCTGTCCCACCGCCTGGGATACTAGCCCTAAAGCGATAATAGCTAACCAGCCAGTGCTAGAAATGGGTAACAGTTAAATCTCAAAAATTAATGCCGTCGTTGATACATTTTTGACCCTAGTTTAAATTTTTGCTCTTTTTTTGGGATATAACCATCGAGAAAATAATTTAGTCATTCTCGGCATTGCTATATAAGTCATCAACAATACCAAGACAGCGGTGATAATAAAGCTTCGTAGTAGTAAAGGCAATGGCGATAATGCTAGCAGTGGCGCGAGGGTAATATTTGCTAGTTGAATCAGAGGAAATAAAGTAATTAAAGTGACGATCGCCATTTTGTAGCGAGGTGGAGGCGATATTACTTTAGGAGAAGGCAAGGTAAACCAAGTTTCCAATCCTGTAATCACTCTAATTCTGGCAGGCTCTAAGCGCAAACTTTCAGCCCGTGCTAACCACTGACGGCGACATTCTGACTCTTCCCAAATCTTCAGGTTGCTGGCGTGATCAAATTTAAAAATAATGCGATATTCATTATCGGTAGGACTACTAGGGCGAAAAACATTTGTACCTAAATGCCCCTCAAAAGTCATAGCAGAAGTAGTAATACCAGAGATAAACTTCTCGAATGCTTTTTTGCACCTAGGTTTCACTTTTCTAGTAATGACAACAGTTACAGGCGGATCTATTTCATTTATCATTGACCATTAAATATTTATCATTAGATATTGCGCGTTTCTACTCTTTTTGTAACAAACAATAAGCTAGTAGTTAGAGATACAGTTTATTTGCTTTTTGTTGTATACAGTATCCATAGGTCAATAGTAAATTATAAAACGACTAGAGAAAAACTATGCTAGTCACCAAAGAAGAAGCATTCAAGCGGTTTTGGTATCCTATAATGCCCACCTCTCAAGTGTCAGAAAAACCTCAACCATTCGAGTTATTGGGGCAAAAGCTAGTATTATGGCTAGATGATTCGGGTAAGGTAGCAGTAGCAGGCGATCGCTGTTGTCATCGTTCGGCACAACTGTCTAAAGGTCAGGTAATTAATGGTAATATTGCCTGTCCCTATCATGGCTGGCAATATAACGGTGAAGGAACTTGTGTTAAAGTACCTCAGTTAGAAGATAGTAGTCAGATACCTAAAACTTATCAAATAAAAACCTATCCCAGTCAAGAACGTTACGGCTATATCTGGGTATGTTTGGGCGAACCTTTAAATGAAATACCTGACATTGCAGAGGCAAGCGATTCTAACTTTCGGTTAATTCCCGAATTCTATGAAACTTGGCACTGTGCGGGGTTGCGGGTGATGGAAAACGAATTCGATCTGGCGCATCCTACCTTTGTCCACACAACTACTTTTGGCAGCGAAGACCATCCCATTCCTGATTCTGTAGAAGTTACCGAAACTGATTATGGTATTACAGGAACAGCAGTTTTAGGCGTAGTCAATCCCGAACAGCAACAGCAGAATCTCAAAATGGACGAGGGGATAACCACCAGAAATTTAGACCTCGATTGGTATCTTCCTTTTACCTGCAAGCTGCGGATTAATTACCCTAACGGTTTAGTTCATATTATTGTTAATACTGCTACGCCAATCAATGATTCCTCTTCGCAGATAGTTCAGTTTTGTTTGCGTAACGATACCGAAGCTGATGTTAAAGCCGAAGATGTAGTGGCATTTGATCGCGCCGTGACGTTAGAAGATAAAGCCGTGTTGGAAACTACGGATTATGATGTGCCGTTGGAGTTAAAACACGAACAGCATATGATGACAGATAAGCCAGGGATCTTAATGCGGAAGAAGCTGAGTAAATTGTTGAAAAAATAAAGTAGTCAGCAATTGATAATTAACAGCCAAATAAATAATATTTAGATGATTATCAAATTTATCAATGCGATCGCACTCTATCAGTTTTAAAATAGCTCTAGCTTAACCAAAATAATCTTTTTCTAGTATTTGCTTCAAATCGATAAAACTGTCTTGAGGAATGTCGAACCCTATTTGTTGAGCATTTCGAGCATCTTGGAATACTTTGGGATATATTTGTTCCATGTAATTTTTTAAACTAGGACTGCGGTCTAATAGTCTAAAGATACGGTTACGGAAATTAACCACTTCTACTTGCCAGTGTTTGTAATTTCTTTCTCTTTCTCCTTCTTCTCGCGCATTCCCTTGCGCCGCAGAGGCTTTCGCCTCAGATCGTCGTCAGACGACTAGGAAGCTTCGCTTCCGCGCGAACGGCGCATCCGCGCTAGCGTCCACAGCGCGTTCGCGCAGAGCGTCGCTAAGACGCGACTTGGCTTGCTTTGCAAGCCTGTGGGACTTTGCCTCGATAGAGGCTGTGGGTCGCTCGCCAATATTTTAGTTTAAGGATATGTTCTGCTAATCGCTCTCAAGGGATCTCAAGGGATCTCTTTTCCGATTTTCCTATATCCTCAATTTCTTCCAGCAAGTTACCCCAATCCATAGTCTCTAAATCTCTATTTCTTACAGCGATCGCCATCTGTTCTACCCAAAGATAAAAATCGCGATCATACAATTGGTCTTGCATTTCTGTTGTTTCAGTTCTTCTATTGTTATTTTATTAGTATCCCTATCTAAAGATGTAAAGGCGATCGCCACCATAGGTCAAATCTCATTTTTCAAAGTTTCGTAACAACCAGCCATGCCGTAACTCTAGATACAGTTTTTCGACATTTTACTGTATACAGTATGCAATAAATACCTTGCTGCGTATTTTTAACTACATATCAGTAAAGAGAGTATCGAGCGGTGAACTTAGCTGAGTCAGAGAGAGAAAATCAACCGAGGGGAAAGCCGCCTCGCAACGGAATGTTGGGGGCGATCGCAAATTACTTTCAATTTGATCGCTATCGGACAAACTTTCGGACTGAGATCTTAGCTGGCGTAACTACCTTTATGACCATGGCGTATATCTTGGTAGTAAATCCGTTGATTCTGTCTGATGCCATATTCATTAACGAACCGAGAGATTTATTTAGTTCGTTAGTGTTTGCTACTGCCGTATCCGCAGGTATTGGCACGTTAATTATGGGTTTGATCGGGAAATATCCCTTTGCCCTTGCCCCAGGTATGGGAATTAATGCTTTTTTTGCCTATTCAGTCGTCTTGGGTTTGGGTATCGACTGGCGGGTAGCTTTGGCCTGCGTGTTTGTAGAAGGGCTTGTTTTTATTCTGCTGACAATTACCGATATTCGTCGCCATTTAATTACAGCTGTACCTAGTTCGATCAAGTCTGCTACTACAGTAGGAATTGGCTTGTTTTTAGCCTATATCGGCTTGGGTGGGGCAACGGAAGTAGGTGGGGCAGGACTAATTGTGGCAAATGAAGTTACCAAAACCGACTTTGGTAGTCTGGCACAACCTCCCACACTGATGGCAGTCTTTGGTATTTTCCTGACTGCTTTTTTTATGGTGCGTCGGATTAAAGGTGCGCTGCTGTGGGGCATTATTGGTACGGCTTTATTAGCCTGGGTTTTTGGAGTTGCCACTGCGCCTCAAGGATTAGCCTCTATCCCTGCTTTTCCTCAAGACTTATTTGGGGCTGCTTTTATCGGTTTAGGTGGCATCAATGGTAGTAACTGGGTTGATTTTATTGCCGTCTTATTTGTATTTCTTTTTGTCGATATGTTTGATACCATCGGCACTTTATCAGGGGTGGGAATGCAGGCAGGATATATCGATGAGAACGGAGAACTGCCCAGGGCAAATCAGGCTTTAACCGCAGATGCGATCGCCACAACCACAGGGGCAATATTAGGAACATCAAGCGTGACTACCTTTGTCGAGTCGGCTTCAGGCGTGGCGGAAGGGGGGCGGACTGGGTTTACTTCTGTAGTAGCTGCGGGGCTGTTCTTTATTTCTTTAATATTTACGCCAATCCTCGAAGCGATACCAGCTTTTGCGACGACTCCTGCCCTAACTATTGTCGGGGTGTTGATGATGGCAAGTATTACTAGCATCAATTGGGAGGATTTAACCGAAGCCATACCAGCATTCTTAACTATATTTTTTATTCCCTTTGCCTTTTCCATTGCCGCAGGGCTATCTATCGGCTTGATTGCCTATCCTCTATTAAAAACTTTTTCGGGTAAAGCTAGGGATGTGCCTATTATCACCTGGATACTTGCAGCTATATTTATTGCCCGCTTTATTTTTATGACCTTACGCTTTGGCTGATTTTGATAATTAACTATTTGTACGGGTGAACGACCGTTCACCCCTATCTAACAAAATGACTAATCCAGAAATATCTCTAGAAACAGAAGAACTAACCACAGAAGCACCTGCTTCGATTGAATCGGATTTAATTTACGGTTTAGAATCGCGTCCGCCTTTTGTCGAGTCGATCTTTGTGGCATTACAGCACGTTTTTGCCTGTTTTGTCGGGATTATTACTCCAGGGCTGATTATCTGTGGGGCATTGGAAGTTCCCCCAGCCGATACTACCTATATTCTTAGTATGTCTCTGGTGGTTTCGGGCATAGCTACCTTCATTCAGGCAAAAAGATTTGGTCCTGTAGGTTCGGGTTTATTAAGCGTGCAGGGAACAAGCTTTGCTTTTTTAGGTCCTATTATTGCTGCGGGGTTGGCAGTTAAAGGTGGTGGTGGAACAGTCGAAGATGCCTTGGGTTTAATATTTGGCTTGTGTTTCTTTGGGGCATTTGTCGAAATTTTTGTCAGTCGCTTTTTACATCTGGCAAACAAAATAATCACGCCTTTAGTAACGGGGGTAGTAGTAACCCTAATTGGTCTGACTCTGATTAAGGTAGGGATCACTTCGATGGCTGGTGGCGTACCTGCCCAAAGAGCAGAAACCTTTGGCAATCCAGTCTTTCTAGGCGTGGCATTTTTAGTTTTGGCAGTAATTGTGGCACTAAACAGCACCACCAATAACTACCTGCGGATGTCTTCGATTGTGGTGGGTTTGATTGTGGGATTTATAGTTTCAATTCCTTTAGGACTAGTAGACTTTAGTAACCTAGCTAGTCTGCCCCCCGTTGCCATACCCATTCCTTTTCGCTACGGCTTCAATTTTAACTTTGGGGCGTTTATTCCCTTTGCTTTCTTATATCTAATTACGGCGATCGAAACGATTGGCGATTTAACCGCAACTTCGGCAATATCGGGGGAACCAATTGAAGGCAAAACCTACTTCAAACGGATTAAAGGGGGAGTGTTGGGTGATGGTGTCAATTCAATTATTGCGGCCTGCTTAAATACCTTTCCTAACACAAGCTTTAGTCAAAACAATGGTGTAATTCAGCTTACGGGAGTAGGTAGCCGTTATGTAGGCTATTTTATCTCGGCATTCTTTGTAATTCTCGGTTTATTTCCCATAGTCGCTGGAGTTTTCCAGGCATTACCTCAACCAGTATTAGGTGGCGCAACCATTGTTATGTTTGGTACGGTAGCAGTAGCGGGAATTAAGATTTTGTCTTGTGTCAACTTAACCAAGCGCAATTCAATTATTCTTGCCTTGTCTCTGGGTTTGGGTTTGGGTGTTAGCGTCGTCCCTGAAGCTTTGGAACAAATGCCTTCTTTAATCAAAAGTATCTTTTCTTCTGGTATTTCTACAGGCGGTATTACGGCGCTGTTATTGAACATTGTATTGCCAGGACGAGAATAACTTCATTTAACATTAAACATTTATCAATATTATGTTTTGAAGTCTTTCATTTGAAAGTTAATTTTAAAGAATACCTCTTCGCATATAGCTAATAGCTAATAGCTGATAGCTGATAGCTTAAAACCAATAACTAATAACTATTAGCCAAGGATTATGTACAACTTAAAAGCAATTGTAATTGGCGCGGGAATGGCGGGATTGGCAGCAGGGATTGCCATGCGTCAGGCGGGATATGAGGTAGAGATTTATGAGAAGACTCGTAAACTGCGTCCTGCGGGGGCGGGTATTTCTTTGTGGTCGAATGGCATTAAGGTGCTGAATAAGTTAGGTCTGGGAGAAAAGATTGCAGCCATTGGCGGACAGATGAACCGCATGGAATATCGCAATCTAGCAGGAGAGGTTTTAAATGATGTTAATCTTATTCCTCTGATGGCGCAGGTGGGACAGAGACCCTATCCTGTATCCCGTACTGATTTGCAGCAGATGATGCTAGAAGCTTTCGGCGAGTCTGACGTAAAGATGGGAATGCGTTGCGTAGAAGTAAAACAAGATGCGGATAGTGCTACAGCAATATTTGAAGATGGTAGTACTGCTACAGCAGATGTCGTTATTGGTGCGGATGGGGTAAAGTCCGTGGTGCGTAACTATCTGGCTGGGGGAAAAATTACGCCCCGCTATGCAGGCTATGTCAACTGGAATGGCATTGTAAAAGCTAGTCCCGATTTGGCTGAAAATGATGTCTGGGTAATTTATGTGGGGGAAGGCAAACGCGCCTCAATGATGCCCGTAGGAGGCGATCTCTTTTACTATTTTATGGGCTGTCCTAAGCCTCAAGGTACAGCTGCGCCTGATGGCGATATTCGCGCCGAACTAAAAGAAATATTTGCAGGTTGGGCGCAACCAGTCCAAAACCTAATTGAAAGATTAGACCCAGAACAAACTAACCGCTTGGAAATTGGCGATATCGATCCCCTACCTAGCTTAGTTGAAGGTAGAATTGCTCTCGTAGGCGACTCGGCACACGCTACTACTCCCACCTTAGGACAGGGAGGCTGCCAGGCTATGGAAGATGCAGAAGTTTTGTGTCGCTATTTAGTAACGACCAATATTAGCGTTGAAGATGCTCTCAAACGTTATGAAGCCGAACGCAAAGAAAGAGTAGCCAAACTGGTGTTAAAAGCTCGCAAACGCACGGATACAATCTATAACAAAGAACCCGATCTGACTCAAGAGTGGTACGAACAACTAAAACAAGAAAAGCCCGAAGATGTTACTGGTGCGATCGCCAAAATTATCCTAGGAGGACCTTTACATTGAACATTGAAC
Source organism: Cyanobacteria bacterium J06648_1 (assembly GCA_039817275.1). Lineage (GTDB taxonomy): Bacteria > Cyanobacteriota > Cyanobacteriia > Cyanobacteriales > Xenococcaceae > Waterburya. Next base: position 27,324 of record JBCBWB010000018.1, read on the forward strand.
ATTAAACATTGAACATTACACGACTAATGACTAATGACTAATGGTAAATTAACAACTCACGTATTAGATACAGCGAATGGTTGTCCAGGGAAGGGAATTGCGATCGCTTTATGGCAACTAGATCTGGAGATAGACTCGAAAACTTTATTAAAAACTCTAGAAACTAACGATGATGGGCGTACCGATAGCCCATTGTTAAACTCCAAGGAGATGGCAAGAGGGATTTACGAATTGATTTTTACGGTAGATGAATATTTTTCCCATTATTTACCCTACTCTGATACGCCTTTCCTCAGCCAAATTCCGATACGTTTTGGAATTAATGACATTTGTGACCACTATCACGTTCCTTTACTAGTCTCTCCTTGGTCTTACAGTACTTATAGAGGCAGCTAATTCAGTCAACAGTCAACAATCATCAGTCAACAGTGAAAAGTAATCGGTACACGATCGCTAAACTAAATCAAATGTCTCAAGAGGAGTTTACTAGTGTTCTTGAAGAGATTTGGGAAGAGACACCAGAAATTGTGCAAAAAGCTTGGCACAGTAAACCTTTTGAAGATATGGAGGCTTTATATCAGTCTATGGTCGATGTGGTGAGCAATATGAGCGATCGCGAACAATTAGCTTTAATTAAAGCTCATCCCGATCTTGGTAGCAAAGCTAAGATGGCAGAAGCATCGGTACAGGAACAAGCAGGGGTAGGTTTAGATCGGTTATCGGCATCGGCATACCAGCGTTTTCAGAATCTCAATCAGGCATACAAAGATAAGTTTGGTTTTCCGTTTATAGTTGCAGTGAAATATCATACTCAAGAAAGTATTTTAGAAGCATTTGCAACTCGTTTGGAAAATAGTTTAGAGCAAGAGAAAAAACAGGCTTTAGAAGAAATTAGTAAAATCGCTCGATTGCGTTTAGCAGCAGCTATAGTTGATTAACTAGCAAAAATTACTAATTGGTGATGGTTGATATACGAGAAACTGTTGAGGGCGATCTCGAAGACATACTATTAGTAGAACGTTCGGCATTTGGTGGTAATGAGGAGGCTTACCTCGTAGAAAATCTTTTGGGCGATCGCAGTGCCAAACCAATTTTATCTCTGTTGGCTGTTCGAGAAGATCGCCCTGTAGGACATATTTTATTTACTAGCGCAGGTATCGAAAACCAAACTAATCATATATCCGCTGCGATTTTAGCTCCTTTGGCGGTAGTTCCTGATGCTCAAAAACAAGGTATTGGCGGCAAGTTAATCAAACAAGGGTTAGAACTTTTGTCTGAATCAGGAATAGATTTGGTATTCGTCCTCGGATATCCTGAATATTATTCCCGACACGGTTTTCAGCCCGCAGGTGCTTTTGGGCTAGAAGCATCCTATCCTATTCCTCAAAAACATTTTGATGCTTGGATGGTTTTGTTTCTTAATCCCGAAGTAAGGGGTTCTGTAAGTGGTAAGGTAGTCTGTGCTGATGCGCTAGATAAACCCGAATATTGGCTTGAGTGACCTGATTTACTGCTCAATAGAGCTATAAAATATAATATTTGAGTTACTGGTTAGCCACACAACAACCCGATATATGGAAGCAAGACGAGTTCAAAATAATTGGTGGCAAAAACTTGTTGCGACGATCTCACTACTTAATTTAACTTTAGTTCTATTTAATCTCAGCTATCTATCCTGTCGGGACTTTTATTTTAATAACTTACCTCCTGTAGTAAATATCTACGATCCTGTTAAAGCAGTCGAACCCCATCCTGATACAGAAAAATATCTTCAGACAAGTGATCGCGCAATCAAGCAAATTACAGCTAATGGTTTCACCCCAGAGAGTGAAGAGTTATTAGCATCTCTAAGACAGCAAAGCATTTATCTCATCGAAGAAAATCCTTTCTTAGCTTCTAATCAACTGAAAACTTTTGCCAAGTTGAAGCACAGAATGGAGTATCGTTTACGAACCCGTTCTAGTAAAGCCGCTTTCGAGCAATTTTGGAGCCGAGAATATCTATCTCAACAGGAAATTAACCAAGAATTCGCCTTTTTTCAACAGAAAGTTGCCCCATTACTAGAAACTAATTTTTACCGCCAGATTAATGCTAACGGAATTATAGTCGATCGCTTTTGGCGCATCGATTTAGTTTTCGCTATCTTTCTGGCGATCGAATATCTCAGCCGCACTTTTTGGATTGCCCGACATCGAGACAAGATTAACTGGGGTCAGGCTTTATGGCGCTATTGGTATGATGCGCTGCTGTTTATTCCCATCGCACGGTGGTTGCGAGTGATTCCCGTAACGGTGAAAATTCACAAATCAGGTTTATTTAACCTCGAAAAAATCTTACTATATATTACCCACGAACCAGTAGCCTATCTTTCTCATCGCGTTACCACCTTTTTAATCGTACGCTTGCTGAATCAGGGTCAAGAACTAATTACCGACAGCGCGATTTTAGATACATTTTTAGCATCTGAAAAAGGGATCGAAGTAGGAGAAACCGACAAAATTGATAAAATTAGCGATCGCTTGATTAGTCTGACTATTTATCGCGTATTACCCGAAGTACAGCCAGACTTAGAGAATCTTTTACGTTATAGCCTCAAAGGTGCCTTGAAACAGTCCGATTTATACCAAGCAGTGCGGGGAATTCCTGGGTTGACTCATCTTCCTCAAGAAACCATCGAACAGTTAGCCGATTATTTAGCCCAAACCACCTATGATGTTTTAGCCAACTCCTACACAGATCGAGAAGGTAAAGTTATTTTTAACCGTCTGAGCAGCAATTTTGCCACTACTCTCAAACAACAAATCCAAAACGAAGCTACTCAAGCAGAAATTCAAACCTTACTTAGCGATTTATTAGAAGAATGGAAGCTCAACTATGTCAAAAACTCCCAACAACGCGATCCAGAAAAAACTCTAACTGAAGCCGAACAAATTAAAACTGATATAGCTACTCGGGAAGAATAAAATGCGATTGGGCGATCGCTTTATACCTAGACTGCATCGAATGTTGATTAGATAAAACATTCAGGCTGATCGCAATTCGCTCTTTATCGTTATCAATAATGATAAATTTCTGTTCTGTTTCAGCTAAATGTGTTGCCATGACCTGAGCAATTCTACCAAAGCCACAGATAATTACATGATCTTTTAAACCCGCGATTGTATCTTGCTTGCGCTGGGCATCAAAAGCACGGTTAATTTCTCCTCCTGTAACCATCTGGACAAAACCTCCCACTATCTATAACGCCGATGAAGTACCTGCAAGAATTAAGGCGATCGTAAAAATTCTTTCGGAATTGCTCTCTATTGGTTTAACTTCTCCATAACCAACACCAAAAATGGTAATTATCACCATGTAAATGGCTTCCATTAACGACTAACCGTAGAGAAGATAGCCAACTACCGCAACTATAATCGTCAACACAAAAAATGCTGTGCCGATCGCAATTCTTTTAAACGAACTTTGCATTTCGTTGGTACATTCCGCCTAAAAATCAATAACTATAGTTGATACAGGTTATCTAATCTTAGTACTGGGGTAAATTTTGTATTTAAAGATACGGTCTTAAAAATCAAGATCGGTTTATCTGATTTTAAAGCTGATCGCTTCTGAAAGGTAGAAACAACACTACCTCAGTTAAACTATTAATACTATTTCATAGTAAAAATCTGCTTGTGACCTTTTATGAGCATCGCCACCACACGATTGACTCTCACAGAATATTTAAATCGCAGTGATGAAAGCGAAAAACACTGTGAATTATTTGCAAAGTAAATCAAGATCGAGATTATCGTTATGAACGATCTGAGTACGCAGATAGAGGGATTGCTGAATATTGGATTGTTGATCCGCAAATTAGCAAGGTGACTGTTTTAACTCTTAATGAGGGACTTTACGAAGAGAGTGTTTTTGAAGGTGATCAAGCAATCGTATCTTTAGTTTTTCCTCAACTGCAATTAACTCCAGATCGAGTATTTACTAATTAGCTCTTCTAATACCAAGAAATAAGGGAGGTGTATGTTGGCAACAACCAAAAGGTCAATTATCATGTTTTTGATAGTCAGCTATGGTGTTGTTGGATGCGTAAGCTCTAACCAAGTTCGTCAACCCGAATTAGAAGAACCAAAGATTGTCGAAATAGTCGAACCTTCGATCAATCCTCAATCTTTAGAATACCTGTACCAAGCCGATAACTTAGCGCAATTTACAAAAGACCCACAATACGACCGAGCAATAGATTTATACTCCAAAGCGATTGAAGCCGATCCTAAAAACGTTCAGGCTTATGAAGGGCGTGCCGATTCATATGAAAGTTTGAAGCATTATGATAAAGCGATCGCCGATCTTACCCAAAGTATTGCTGTCGAACCGCAAAATGTCTCAGCTTACAAAAATCGAGCCTCTATTTACTATTATCATTTGGACGAAGGAGATCGAGCAATTGCCGATCTGACGGAAGCGATCAATTTAGCAACTAAAGAGAAGTCCGAGTCACGGAAGCGATCGCCTAACTTACCAGACTATAAGTACTATTTTGTACACTTATTATACAAATTTCGCGCTAATGTTTTTCTCGAACTAGAACAATTCGACCGTGCCATCGACGACGCAAATCAGCTCATTACATTAAGACCTGAAGCTGTTAGCTATCATTTTCGTGCTGGTATTTATCAAGAGGCAAAACAATATGAAAATGCTATAGCCGATGAAAATCAGGCGATTGCCATGTTGCCAAATTATGCTCATGCTCATAGAAGACGCGCTGAAATCTATGGCGAATTAAAACAGTACGAGCAAGCGATCGCCGATTACACTAAAGCGATATCTTTCTATGCCGATTATTTAGATTTTGGTTCTAATAGTGCCGATTATGCTAATGCTTATTTAGGTCGCGCAGACACCTATCGCCAACTAAAACAGTACGAGCAAGCGATCGCCGATTATGATAATTCCCTGGCTGTCTATCCTGAATATGCCTATGCCTATAAAAATCGTGGCGAGCTTTACCAGGAATTAGGCAATACTTCTCAAGCCAAACAGGATTTAGCTCAAGCCGCTAATTTATTTGAAGAACAAGAGAATACTGAAGAGTATCAAATGGTCAAACAACAATTACAACAACTGTAACTTGATCTCTAAATATAAATCGAGGAAAATGCGATCGCTCGATCTAAATTAAACTATTAACACATACTACTTGCCCTTTATCCTTTCGCCCTTATTCCTTCAAAATGCCTACCTTACTTGTCAAAAACATTCATACTCTCGTAACAATGGACGACGATAGACGGGAAATTCGACGGGGTGCATTATTAGTTAGAGATAATGTAATTGAGCAAATAGGGACAACAGAAGAATTGCCCGATACCGCCGATGAAGTTTTAGACTTAGAGGATAGACATATAGTCCTACCAGGGTTAGTCAATACCCACCATCACTTTTTTCAAAACCTCACCCGCGTGACTCCTGCTGGGCAAAATGGCGATTTATTTCAGTGGTTAACAGCCCACTATCCTTTGTGGTCTAATTTAACCGCCGAAGGGATGTATCATAGCTCGAAATTAGCAGCGGCAGAGCTTGTTTTATCTGGCTGTACTACTTCTAGCGATCATCATTACTTGTTTCCTAATGACTGTGTTTTAGACGAACAAATTAGGGCAGTAGCAGATATTGGGATGCGCTTTCATGCTAGTCGGGGCAGTATGAGCGTGGGCAAAAGTGATGGCGGTTTGCCTCCCGATTCTTTGGTAGAACCAGAAGCAGATATTCTCAAAGATTCCCAAAGGTTAATCGAGCAATATCACGATAACTCGCGCTATTCGATGTTGAGAATAGTTTTAGCCCCCTGTTCCCCTTTTTCTGTTTCTCAAGACTTAATGAAAGAATCGGCTGCTATGGCACGGAGTTATCAAGGGGTAAGGCTGCATACTCACTTGGCAGAGAATAAAGGAGACGTGGAGTATAGCCTAGAGAAGTTTAATCTCATTCCTGGGGATTATGCTGGTGCGGTGGGTTGGCTAGGAGATGATGTTTGGCACGCTCATTGTGTCAAGTTAAGCGATCGCTCGATCGCTACTTTTGGGCAAACTGGTACAGGAGTAGCTCATTGTCCCTGTAGTAATATGCGTCTGGCAAGTGGGATTGCCCCGATCCGCAAGATGCTAAATGCCAATGTCCCTGTGGGCTTGGGGGTAGACGGTGCTGCTTCTAATGATGCTACCAATTTACTCCACGAAGCCCGCCAAGCTTTTTTACTGGCACGAGTTAGGGATGAAAATGCGGCAGTGATGACCGCCCGCGATGCCCTGGAAATTGCCACCAGAGGCGGGGCAAAAGTATTGGGTAGAGATGATATTGGTTATCTGGCAGCAGGCATGGCAGCAGATTTTATCGCTGTAGACCTAGACAAGCCTGGATATGTGGGGACACAGCAAGACCCTGTTGCGGCATTAATTTATTGCCAAACTGATGCTGTTGACTATAGTTTTATCAACGGCAAAAAAGTAGTAGATCGAGGCAATTTGGTTACGGTAGAGTTGGGCAAATTAGTCGAACAAACCAATCGGCTGGCTATAGGTTTGGCAAGATAGCCACTGTTGATTTCTAGATCCTGGCGATTATGACTCGCTGGCTCAATTATCGAATCACGGTCAAGATCTAAATAACACATCTTCTGACGGCTTCAATCACGTCAGCCACGTCGCGATCGCTTAATTTACCTGACAAAGGTAAACTGGCAGTTCTGCGTCCCACTTTCAGGGCATGGGGAAAATCTTCAGGATTCCACTGTAAGGCTTTTTGATAATAAGGATGTTCGGGAATGCTTTGGTAGTGAACACCAGTGCCAATATTTTGCTTGTGCATCGCTAACAAAAACCGATCGCGACTGATACCAGCCAGTTCTTCACTAACCAACACGGTATAAAGATGATAGCCATGCACGGTATTTGGTTCTGGTGGTGCGGGAAGAGTCAGAGGCAAATCGGCAAAGGCCTCGTTGTATTGCTGCCAAATTTCCTGACGACGCTGCCAATACCGCTCGATTCTTTTGAGTTGATGAATCCCGATCGCCGCTTGGAGATCCATCATATTGTACTTAAACCCAGGCTCGACCACCTGATAGTGGACGTATCCATCGTCGCTAAAGCGTTTCCAGGCATCTTTACTCATGCCGTGGAGGGCTAAAACCTTGAGGCGCTCAGCATCTTCTGGACGGCGAGCGAGCAACATGCCCCCCTCTCCTGTCGTAATGTTTTTGGTGACGTAAAAGCTAAAACAGCCAAAATCGCCAAAAGTTCCTGCTTTGCGTCCTTTATATTCAGTTTCAATCGCGTGGGCGCAGTCTTCGATCAAAATAAGCTGGTGTTGTTGAGCGATCGCCTCTAGAGCATCCATATCACAAGGTCGTCCTGCGAAGTGAACGGGAATTATTGCCCTGGTGCGGGGGGTGATTTTTGCCTTGACCTGTTCGGGATCGATATTCATGGTCACAGGATCGATATCTGCTAAAACAGGCGTTGCTCCAGAGTGCAAAATCGAGTTGACCGTGGCACAGAAAGTTAAGGGGGTGGTGATCACTTCATCTCCTGGCTGGAGATTGGCACTAACCAAGCTCAGATGGAGCGCCGCGGTACAGGAATTTACGGCGATCGCCTGCTCGACGTTTTTGTAAGCAGCAAAATCTGCCTGAAAGCGCATTACTTTGGGTCCAGTCCCCAACCAGCCCGACTTGAGGCTGGCAACTACCTCTTGAATTTCATCATTTTCAATCGTCGGCGAACCGAATACCAAGAAATTTTCGGGAGAACGAATCATATCTACATTAAAAATAAAATTATTAAAAGATTGCTAGATTGTTTGAGTAGCTCAATCTTGCTTTTGTTATTCAGCAATAGATTACTAAATCTTGCTGACAATAATATTTACTGAGAAGTTTGTTTTCAGTATCCTACACCACTGCATATTCAAACCAGCATCATAGTTTGATGAAGTATACCCTAATTAACCATCGAAGATGCTTGCCCATACACCTCATTAAATGAGGACAGCTGTGGCGATCGCCTAAGTAAATATAAATAAATTTTGGGACATTGCCTGATGATTGTAAAATTGCAAAAATCAGATGATCACATAATGCATTTTAGCTAACAATTATTCAGTCTCAAAAAGACCGCAAGGCTATCATTTCTTTTAATCCTTTTTTTAGTAAATCATGAGTCAAACTACTGTTCCTAAGTCCCAAAAACTACTCGAAACATTCAGAACGAGAGGTTACGTTGAATACAAAGGTCTGTTTACTGAAGCTGAGGCAAAGAGCCTGATTGAAGATATTAAGCAAGCAGAGACGATTGACGGGGTTAGCGGTCTAAATAAGGGAGCTATGACTTTTTACAGTGGAGTCTACTACAAAAATCCGTCCCTACAGGCAGTTGTTTCCCACCCCAAAGTAATCAACTTTATTAAGCAGGTCATTGGCGATGATTTTTGGGTGCGTTGGGATCAGGCAGTAGCCAAAGGACCTGGGGCGGGGACTTTTCCCTGGCACCAAGATAATGCCTACAATTATTTGCAAGACGAGCATTTTCAACTTTGGATCGCCTTAACCAAAACTACTGCTGACAATGGCGGTTTATGGTTAGAACCCAAAAGTCAAAGCAAACTGCTGTCTCACGACCAAGTAGGAAATCATATGGTGTATCAAGGAAAACCGCGATCGCCTATTTTAATTGAGGCAGAACCTGGAGATGCAATCCTCTTTTCTTCCTTGACTCTGCACAGCACAACTCCCAATGTCACTCAAGATACTCGCTGGGCTTATGTAATTGAATATATGTCCTGTAAAGACATCGACCCCAGCGTTACCGCGCCCTACTTTATCGTCGCTCGTGATGGTCAGCCAACTGCCGAATTTAGCCATTGGTATGAGGGCAGATTAAAGCTCAAGAATCATCTGAAATATTGGCGCCTGTATCTATCCAACCTAAAACGACAGTTTTTGGGCAACTAACTAGTCAACAGCAGCAGGATTAGATAATCTTTAAGCAACATGGAATATCGAACTTTGGGTCGAACGGGGTTAAATGTATCCGTGTTTGGCATCGGCAGTTGGCAATTGAGCGGTGCGCTGATGATTGATGGTCAGCCCGATGGATTTCCCGATTTGGGTCGTGAGTCGGCGATCGCAATTATTAAAGGCTGTAGTGATTTGGGCATCAATCTGATTGATACGGCTGAGATCTATGGTGACGGTGAGGGAGAACAAAGAATTGGTGCGGCAATTAAGGGTCAGCGCGATCGCTGGATTTTGAGCAGCAAGTTTGGTCTGAGAAGAGGTACTCAGGGCGAGCGAGTGATCAACTGCCATCCCAGCACGATTAGAGCCTCCTTGGAGGGCAGCCTACGTCGTCTCAATACCGACTATCTAGATATCTATCTCTATCACGTACCGCCACAGCCAGAATGGATCGAGGCGGGACAAAAAGTTTTGGATACTTTAAAACAAGAAGGCAAAATCCGCTTTTGTGGCATCTCTACCGATAATTATCGCGAACTACAGCCTCTAGTAAAAGATAATATTGTAGATGTGGTTAACTGCGCTCGTTCTTTAGTCAACTGTCCGCGACCAATACTAAGCTTGGTAAAAGCCAAAAATCTCGGCATGATTAATCGCGGCTCCCTCCTGGCGGGGCAACTATCGGGAAAATATTTCCATAATTCTCCCCAACTATCACCAGATGATTTTCGCTTTCCCGTTCAATTCAACTGGAGCAAATATCAATTTTACGAAGATCTGGTTCCCGAAGGCGCCTCGATGGTGGGTTTATCTCTGCGTTATTTATTAGATCTGGATGATACTCAAACAATCTTACTGGGAGGAAAATCCTTAACTCATTACCGAGAGGCTCTGAAAGCTTTAGAACTCGCTCCTTTAGACCCCAAGATTCACCGTGCTATAAACCGAGCAAGATATCGCCAAAGCTTGGAACGTAGAGCCAAAAACGCCGTAAGACCAATCATTACAACCTTGAAAAAAGCTTTTAGCTAGCCTCATGATTAGAAAACTAAAGACTAAAAACCAAAAACTAAAAACTTAAGATAGTCCATGCCAGCTATTTCTGTAATTATTGCTGCTTATAATTCGCAAGGCACAATCTCGGAAACAATTTCCTCAGTTCTCAATCAGACTTTTAGCGATCTTGAAGTTATCGTGATTGACGATGGTTCGACGGATTTGACTCGCGATCGCGTCAAGGAAATCGCCGATCAGCGCGTTAAACTTTTTCCTTATCAGAATGGTGGAGTTGCGAAAGCTCGTAATCGCGGACTAGCTCATGCTACGGGGGAATATATCGCTTTTCTCGACCATGACGATCTTTGGGTTGCTGACAAACTAGAGGCACAACTTTCCGCTATCCAGCAAAGCGATCGCGCCGAGGTTGCCTACAGTTGGACAATTAATATGTATAGCGAGGAGCAGCCAGTTCGGTTTGTAGAATGCCCAGGGATTGATTTCACGGGAGATGTCTACGAGCAAATTTTGGCTTCTAACTTTGTGGGTAGTGGCTCTAATATCTTAGTCAGTCGCCAGGCGATCGCTTCGGTTGGCGAATTTGACTCGGTGCCAGTTAGTAATGAAGACTGGGACTTTTATATCCGTTTGGCTGCCAAATGGCATTTTGCCCTAGTACCTAAATATCAGGTTATCTACCGTCATGCCGCCAACTCGATGTCTTCTCAGGTTAAGCGTCTAGAAACTGGAGGAATAATCCTCGCCGACAAGGCATACCAAGCTGCACCAGATAATCTACAGTATCTCAAGAGTCGCTTTCTTTACAATCACTTTGTTTACTGCTCAGGGGTTTATTTGGATAATTATTGTTATTTGGCAGGTAAGACAGAGGGAGATTTACTTGAGGCTTATCGCGCCTTGGGAACGGCAATTCGCTTTTTGCCATGGGGAATATTTAAGACATCAACTTACAGGCTAATTCTCAAACTATTGTTGACCTCTATTTTGCCGTCAGAGTTTATGCTCAAGCTCAAAAAAATTAAGCAGGGTTTTGACGAGACAACTCCAGACCCTAGATCTAATCAATAACCCAAGGCGTTTTGGTTAATCAGAAAAGGCGATCGCCCTGTTTTTAGAATGATCAAGATTGAAAGCAAATTAGCCATCAAGATTAGCTATGATAAATAGCAGCCAGACAAATCACTAATTCGTTCATCTTTTCGGGATTCAATCGCTGAAAAGACGGAAGTAAGGAAGTAAATTTAAGATCCTGAAGGAACGCACCTCACAACGACACAGTAATAGAGGTGAAGCTCGTGAAATTAACTTATCGAGGTGTTCAGTACAGCGAAAAAAAACCGCTGTTGTTATCTCCAAGTTTAGAAACCGTAGACCAAGAAATTATTTATCGCGGTAATTCTCGTCTGGGGAGAATTAATCCCAATTTTCCCTGGTTAGGATATGTTAAGCAGCTATTTCATAGATCAGAGTCTAGACCAATCGTTGACCCTATCAAGTTTTGGTACAATCACAAACGAGAATTTATTGAAGAGTGTTGGCATCTAGATAATAGGGAAAAAATAGCTCTAACCTGGAATCTAACTATCCGCATCGAACGAGCTAAAGCTTTAAAATCGCAGCAAAAAACCAAATTGAAATATCGTGGAGTTACCTATTATAAATAACCACAACAGTAATGGCGATCGCCTGAGTTTGATTGGCGATCGCTATAGCTTTATCTGTGATACAGCTGCGTCTCTCTGGCTTCAGGATTTACATATTCTCGCGTAGCCTTATTTTTACCTGTCATCATCGAGACAATAATAAATGCAGCTAAACCAATTAAAGGACTAATTAAAGTCGGAAAACCATCAAAATCAGTAGTCAGAATACTGTTGGGAATGTAGAGTAAAGTATTATCAATGCCAAAAGCGGTAGGCATTAAGACAAAGAGAATTAATCGTGTTAGAGAACCTAAGATAATGCAGGCTAATGCACCTTGCCAAGTCGCTTTCCGCCAATAAAGACCTCCTGCCAAAGGTACAACTAAACCCGCAAAACTAAGATCGAAGGCGAGCAATAATAAAACCCCCGTCGCGGGAACCTTTAACGCAAAAAAGACCCCCATAATCGTAATTACGAAAGCCATCACGCGGGTAATTAAGAGTAACCTGTCTCCTGCTGCATTATGGTCATCGCTGCGAATACCAATAATATTATGGGCAATAACCGAGGAAGTACCCAAAATTGCTCCGTCAGCAGTGGAAAGAGAAGCGGAAAGGATTGCCACGATAACCAATAACCCTAGTAAAGGTGGCGCAACATCACTCAGCAAAGCATAAAGCACTGGTCCTTCTGGGGTGATTCCTCGATCAGCCAAAATTTGTGGCGCAGATAGAGCGATTAAAGAAAAAGGAACGCCAATAATTAGCGTGCCAGCAGCACCTATCAAACAAGCTCTCCTAGCAGTTTCAGGAGTTTTAGCGGCAAAGATACGAGCCATAAAATCGATCGCCACCAGGTTACCCAAGCCTAAAGCTAGTAAAGTTGCCCAGTTAATTACCGCCCCCTGACTAGGATCGCTTAATTGTGCCATGGCTAAGGGTCCTGTATCAGAGGCAAGGTCGATCCCAAAATTGCTCGCTACAAAAGCAAATAAACCCAAAGAACCAATAAAAGCAATGCCGACTTGGATCGCATCGGTATAGGCTACAGCGAATAATCCCCCACTAGCTGTGTAGATAAAAACCACAATCGCTAATAGCATTACCCCTGCCGTATAAGTTGTGCCGAGAAAGGTTTCAAACATATACCCCCCTGCCACTAAGTTACCCGCTAGCAAAAAGGAAAAGCTCAACACCATCAGTAGAGACGCCACAACTTCGGTCAAGCGATTATATTTGAGGCGATAGAAGTCGGGGATGGTAATTAATCCCAGGCGATTCATCGGTTTGGCGAAAAATAGTCCAGCTAAGAATAAGCATAGCGCCAATCCTATCGGTAGAGATGCTCCCGCCCAGAAACCAAATTCGGCAACCAAATCCGTATTGCCCAAGGTAGCGTTAGAGTCTACCGACTGTGCCATCAAGGTTGCTGCTGCTAATGGTAATATCAATCCTCGTCCAGCAACTAGATAGTTTTCGCTATCCCCCTTAACCTGTTTCGCTGCCCAGACACCAATGGCTAAAGTAGCAACTAGAAATACAATTATTCCCCAGAAAAGCAGCTTTTCTGTCATCATCACTCCCGATCTATTCTGACCGTATTACATTTGATTTTTGCGCGGTTGAAATTATAATTAATCCTTACTTTTCTCAAATCGAACTATTTTCATCTATATTTTGTTTTCCATCTAAAACATCCAAGAAGATAGACATCAAAACTTTAGTCAAATCCTCCCAGACTGTTCTAACGTCATCAAGCTACTTAAATCAACACTACTCACAACCACCCTACTGCTTCTAGACCAGCGCCTATAGGCATCTCTACAGCTCAGAACTTTAAATATTATCTTAATTTTTCATACGATTAAAGTTATCTATTTCTGCTGGGAGAAAAAGTGTACACTGCTACTTTTATTCTGGTTTATGTTATTAAACGCTAACATCACCCCTGACGTTTAATTATGATTTGTATACTGTATACATTAATACTGTTACACCGAATCAACAATGATAATTTTGCTTATTATCAGTAGGTGTGAGCATCAAGATGAACGTTTTAAAGACTCAGGAATATCATTCGGGTTTTAATTTGATCAGTAGAAATGCGCTTTTATGGTTTTTACCCTTCACTTTATTACCAATTTCAATTGAACAAGCTTTAGCATCTGAAGTTGAGGCAATGTCACAGATTAACCAGGTTCGACAGTTACAATCGCCCCAAAGTTCGAAAGTTATCGAACCAAGCAATAACATGTCTCAGATAACTAACGTACAGCAGTTAAGAGATGTTTCACCAACGGACTGGGCTTATGAGGCATTACGTGGTCTTGTCGAGCGTTATGGCTGTATCTCAGGTTTCGGAGATCAAACCTATCGCGGTAGCCAGCCCCTGTCCCGTTATGAATTTGCTGCGGGTTTAAACTCTTGCTTGAATCAAATCGAAAGGTTAATTGCTGCAACAGAAAATGTTTCTTCGGAGGACATGGTAACTATTCAACGTTTGAATCAAGAATTTGAGGCAGAGTTGGCAACTATTGGTGCCAGAGTAGACGAGATTGAAAGCAGAACTGCAATCCTTGAAGATAATCAATTTTCGACTACAACTAAACTGTTGGGAAATTTATTTGTCAATCTTACTGGGGCAACTGCCGATGGAGATGTCGCAGTGGAAACAAGTAATCTTGATACTCCCTTGAATATTCGTCCTGCGGCGCGAGATGCAGATAATAATCCTATTGTTAGTGTGGTTGAAGATAGCCCTGAAATAACCTACAGCTACTATACCTGGCTCAACTTTAACTCTTCATTCACGGGCAGAGATAACCTAGCTGTTCAATTGGTAGCTGGTAATGGTACTTCCCCTGCTAACACCTATACTTCGGCAGGACTATTTAATACTTTTGGTACTCCTTTTACCGACCAAACAGGGACAGCATCAGGTGCTAATAGTGTTGGGGTCAGAGAAATATTCTATGATTTTCCTATTGGTGACAGATTACGGGTGATAGTTGGACCAAGAATTAACTGGTACCGATACTTTGACAACAATGCCTACTCATTTTTTCTGACGGGTGCGAGTAGCTTCAACTCGATTGGAGGAACGCTAGTCAACCCAATAGACCGTGGTTCAGGGGCAGTAATTACCTATGCTCTTAACGACTCAATCGACCTCAAACTCGGCTATTTAGGAGAAAACACCGAATTTCT
>JBCBWB010000190.1:0-9234 GCA_039817275.1 Cyanobacteria bacterium J06648_1
TTACGACTTTGAAACCATTCGAGAGTGTGTTGATTCTGCTTTCGCAAAATGTCCTAACGTATTCGCGTAACGCTATACCACTAGACCAAAAGGCGATCGCGATGTTGGTTGTCGTACCATTTCTCGCCCTCTGGTAGAAGCAATTCGTAATGCGAAGTTACGAGTCAAGATCGATCTCTTGCGCCCTGGTACTTATGAGGCTTTAGCCAATCATTTGGAAGCGAAAGGGAGTGGTTTATTATCATGTGGTGCATTTTGATGTCCACGGCGGTTTGAAGCGATATGAGGATTATCAAGCAGGAAGAGAAAGTAATCGCTATCTCTATGATGGTAGATATGGTCGAAGCAAGGAAATTGCACCCTACGAGGGAGTTAAGGCATTTTTGGCTTTGGAAGTTGCCGAACAGGGTAAATCAGATCTGGTAGAGGCGGAAGCAATAGCTGACTTGTTGACGGGGAAAGGGATACCCGTCTGTATTCTTAATGCCTGTCAGTCGGGGAAGCAACTCGGATCTGGATCCCCCCTAACCCCCCTTGATAAGGAGGGAAATGAAGATAACCGCGAGACTAGTTTGGGTAGTCGGTTGATGAATGCGGGGATGCAGATGGTAGTAGCAATGAGCTATTCCGTAACCGTCACCGCAGCGGCAATCATCATGAAGCAGATTTATACCCACCTGTTCGATAAGCGGGATCTCAACCAGGCAATTCGCTGGGGTAGAAAAGAACTATATAACCGCAAAGGCAGAAACGCCGCTTACAATACCGAGATTGAGTTAGAAGACTGGCTCTTACCCGTCACCTACTGTAAAGGCAAGGTGGATTTTAGGCTGCGGGAGTTTAGCCCAGAGGAAGAAGAACAATATTACCTCAGCCTGGATAGCAAATATAGATTTGTCGAGCCAACCTACAGCTTTGTGGGGCGAGATATAGATATTCTGGCGATCGAAAAAGCCCTACTCAAGCACAATATTCTCTTGCTTCAGGGCATGGGCGGCACGGGCAAGACCACGCTATTAAATTACCTTAGAGAATGGTGGCAGGTTACCAACTTTGCCCAGGATATCTTTTACTTTGGCTACGACGAGAAAGCCCATACCCTACAGCAGATCGTTTATGAGATTGCCAAGGGAATATATAACCGCTTTGAGCTGGCAACTTTTCAGGCGCAGAGTCTTACCGTGCAGTGGCGCAAGCTAGCCGATAAATTACGGGCAGAATCCTATATGCTGATCTTAGACAATTTAGAGTCCGTGACGGGACAGGCTTTAGCCATCCAGAATACCCTCGACGAAACCGCTAGAGCAGAAATCAGCAAGTTTCTAGCTGAATTAGTCGGCGGCAAAACCAATGGGGATGCTGTCGGCAGAGTTAGCGGAATTTGAAGAGGCTAAAAAATATTATTTACAAGCTTTAGAAATATTTGTTGAATTTGAAGATCGACAAAGATTGGATTTGACGATCGGGAATTTAGCTAATTTATACCAACAAACTCAAGATGAAAGCCTAATAACAGAAATTGCCACCATGTTTGAAATGACGGAAGCGGAAGTAAGAGAATTGTTCGATCGCTATAAAGAATAAAATCATCTACCGTATACGCCTGATGTAGATTAGCCTGACAACACAAACCTCTGAAATCCTTATTATTCATAAGCAGCATGGGGACTTGTTAATCTAGTCGAACTTTGACAAACGTAATTTTTTTAGATATTCAAGAACTCGTTTTAAGTGTCAAATCTCATAAAGCCGAAAAGTACAACTCTTGTACGGAGGGCTGTGGATACCGCTTCGCATAGGGGGAAAGTTCCCCCAATATGGGTCTTTGTATTTAATTAACATCAGAATAGATTGTTTTGAGGCACTGTTAATGCTTGATTTTTAGCAAGCGAGTCTGGACTGGTAATTTGAGCCAATGGCGATATCGCGTCTCGCTTCGCAGATCGGCATAGAATCTGCTCGCTGTTATAAAAAGCTGGGCAATCAATTTATTCCTTGAAAATATTGAGACAAGCCACCCCTGCCCAACCGATAAAAACCGTACCGCTCAAAAAAGAAGCTACATAAACAACAGGACCCCAGCCAAAGTCAGTAGTCATAAGTAGACAAAACAAGCAGGTTGAGATCAAGAGGACAAAAATCGCTACCAAGAAATTGATCAATCCCATCTTAAATGCTCACCAACTGTTTTAATCTTTCTAGACCAGGAATTGTGGCTTGTTTTCCTTCGACCAATGTCACCTCTTCTAGGATCAGATTAGATGGATCTACCTCCTCTAAATCTCGACATCTTTGAGTCTTAATCATCGTGATCTGACTAGTTAAAACAAAGCTGACAAAAGAGGCGATCGCAATTACGGGAAGCATCGCTGTGCCAGAAAGTACGCTGAGGATAATACTAGTGCTGACGGGAGTTTTGGTGACGGCGACATTGATTGCCGCCATGAGGCAGACCATGCCGACAGTTGGGTGAACTTGGGGTACTGCCAGAGAAACAGCATAGCCAGCATTCGCACCAATGAAAAACAGCGGGAAGATAAACCCGCCCAAAAAGCCAGAATGGAGGGTAAAGCTAATGGCGAACATCTTGGCTACGGCGATCGCCAATAACATGCCGACGCTCAAAGTAGCTCCTGTTTCAATTACAGTCTGAATTTGCGCCTCGCTGAAAAATAGTGTCTGGGGAAAGGCAAAAGCAATCAGACCGATGGATAAACCCCCAAAAGTTGCTAAGACAATACGGTAGTGTTCTAAAGGCTTGAGTAGCTTACCAATCAGGCGAAAGATGATGATAAACATAACTGCTAATCCTGCACCAATTATGCCTAAAATTAAGCCTTCTAATAAGTTCTGGGGCGAAAGTTCGGGGATTTCTTCAAAGTGATAAAAACCACCAATGGTTATACCTGTGTTAAGTCGGAATACGGCAAAGGAAAAAATAGCAGCAATAATCGCCGGGGCGATCGCCTCAAAATACTGTAAGCCGCGACGGTGAGGAATTTCTAAGGCAAACAGCGCCGCCCCAATCGGCGCGCCAAAAAATGCCCCCAAAGCGGCGCTCATCCCGCAAAAGGTCAGAATCCTAGCCGAAGTTTTGGTTAGTTTTAATTTATCCCCCAGCCAGCTACCAAAACTACCATTGACTTGAACCAAGGGTGCTTCGGGGCCCGCACTACCGCCAGAAGTGATGGCGATTAAAGAAGCAACGATCATTGACGGGGTTTTGCGAATATCGATTTTGCCTGGGTCATGAATTTTATCGACTACCTGAGCCATTTCTCCTGGTAGCCCAAAGAAATAAAGTGCCAAACCAACAAAAAATCCCCCAACTGTAGTAGCAATCCAGACATAGTTATTGGTCGGTAGCCAGCTCGGAAATAACGGCTTGAATATTTCGGGCAACGAATGCCACATACCGTGCATCATCGCTTCGAGGACAAAGTAGTAAGCAGTAGCTACCATGCCACCAAAAATACCAATAACTACGGCACAAAGGTAAAGCTGAAAGTAATTTAGCTGATTAAGACTGGCGCTATCTGAGTTGCTATTAATTCCGCTGACATTCCTTTCGTCTATAAGATCTGTCAAATCCTGAGGCTCGAAATAATGCTGACCATTCGAGGACATAATAACTCCTAAATATTGAGTGAAATTCTGAGGTTGGTGATTTTATGGATGACGTATAAGGTGTTTCTCTTAGTAGCGGGGCGCTTATGCGCCTGACCTTACTTTGTAAGGCACTGAATGCTTCGCATTCCCGCTCTTAGCTTTTAAAAAATATGAACTAAGCAAATGAATCTAATTTTCATACCTTGATTTACCAATGCCAAATTCTTAGTTTTTACGCTTTTTAGAGGCAAATAACAATTGCCAAGCTATTTCGGCAACAGTACCGATAACTACCGAGTAGAGAATGATTTGCCAGTATTTAAGCCCATTTGAGTTATTTTTAGGTTCCAAGCTGTTGTGATTCGATTTGATATTTTTTACTTCAATAAAATCTTCTAATAGATCCTGTGGTTCGAGAAAATCTTGACCATTTGACGACATAGCAAATTCTGTAACTTAGAAAAACGTGATAATTTTCAATCTTTTATGAGTTCCGCGAGAGTGCCAAGGCATTATGGGGGATAGCTGCACAAATAAAGCAACAGGGATAGATATTTATCGGCTCAGGGCGCTCAAGAATCATGCAGACAAGAACAAGATGGCAAATAGCGATCGCTAATCAAAGCAATCCTAGACATACATATTTATGCTTTTCACTCCCAACATTAATCAGCAAAACCAAATCTTTTCGCAGTTTTTGCATTGGTCAAATCAACTCCAGCACCCCATGTTATAAAACCAAGATATTTGCTGGTAATCAACAAAATAACGGTTATTTTATGGAGCAGAATATCAGTACTACAAAAACTATTTGCTTTTAATTAAAGACTAACTAATATCCAAACCTATTGTGATACGGTACGTGCAAGATGTATCAAGAACTACCTAATATCTCGAACGAAGCTTTTCTTAATATTTCTTTAGGTTTGGCAATGGTTTAAATTTTAAATATCATGAATTGCTTATAAAATAGGCGAAGAAATTTATGCTTTTTTGTTTTGATTAACGCTTGAGAAAAATAACATTAATTAGTGATAAATGATACCAAAAAGGTGAGAAGCTTTAAATATAGTGAAAAACTGTGTATTTAAGACATGATTACCTAAGTCAAAGCAAAACCAGCAAGTTTATTACTCCAGGGGTACTATGCAACTAGTAAAACGCCTACAGTTCAATAATCTTAGAGGAGACTTATTTGGCGGATTAACCGCAGCTATAGTTGCGTTGCCCTTAGCCCTAGCTTTTGGTGTTGCTTCGGGGGCAGGAGCGATCGCAGGACTCTATGGAGCTATCTTTACGGGATTCTTTGCCGCTCTATTTGGCGGAACCCCCTCTCAGGTAACGGGCCCAACTGGACCGATGACGGTGGTTGTGGCGACCGTATTTACCACGCTCATAGCCGAGAATCCAGAAAACGGGATGGCGATGGCGTTCACCGCCGTGATGTTGAGTGGCGCGTTTCAAATTTTGTTTGGGATCTTGCGCTTGGGGCAGTTTATCACCCTGATGCCCTATACAGTGGTTTCTGGCTTTATGTCTGGCATTGGCGTAATTATCGTAGCACTACAGCTTGCGCCCTTGCTGGGCTATCCTGCCCAGAGTAGCGTGATCGCAGGATTAGAGCAGCTACCCGAAGCTCTAGCTAATCCTAACCCCGTAGCAGCAGGATTGGGGATTATTACCTTGGCAATTGTTTTTGGCTGGTCGGGAAGGCTAGCAAAAATTGTTCCTTCGCCCTTGCTGGCGCTGATTGTTTGCACTTTAATCTCAATATTTATTTTTCCTGACAGCGATATTGCCCGCATTGGTAATATTCCCCCAGGATTTCCGCAATTACAAATACCTCAGCTCAATCTCAATCAGCTTCAGGATATTGTTAGCTATAGTCTAATGCTTGCTACTTTAGGAGCGATCGACTCATTATTAACTTCTTTGGTTGCCGACAACATTACTCGTACTCGCCACGACTCCGAACAAGAATTGATCGGTCAGGGAATTGGCAACCTGCTATCTGGATTATTTGGTGGACTTCCTGGTGCGGGGGCAACCATGCGAACGTTGATCAACGTGCAGGCGGGAGGAAGAACACCTCTATCGGGAATGTTTCACGCTCTAATCTTGCTTGGCATTGTTCTCTGGGGAGGAAAAACCACAGGTCAAATTCCCCATGCTGTACTAGCAGGAATTTTGATTCAGGTAGGCATCAAAATCATTGACTGGTGCTTTCTGTGGCGGGTGTGCCAGGTATCTATGCGAGCCGCCTTGGTAACATATGGAGTACTGTTGCTGACTGTATTTGTAGACCTAGTTACAGCAGTGGTGGTGGGGGCTTTTGTTGCGAATATGCTGACCATCCATAGGTTAACCAGCATTCAGGTCGAACAAGTTCGGGCAATTACCGACCCTGATGATGCTGCGAGAGTTGAATTAGACCCTGAAGAACGTCAGCTTTTACGTCAGTGTCAGAAGTATGGTCGAATTATGCTGCTCCAGATGAGTGGTCCGATGAGCTATGGTGCAGCTAGAGCGATCGCTTTTCATATGGGACAGAATTTTGACGCTCTGATTCTCGATTTGACTAATGTACCGTTGATGGGTGTAACCGCTGCCATGACTGTTGAAGCGGAAATCAAAGCAGCCCGTCGTCAACGGCAGGGAGAAATCTTTATTGTGGGGGCAAAAGGTCAGGTAGAAGAACGGCTACGACGATTTCGGGTACAGGATTCTCTGCCAAGAAGATACTTCCTACCCAGTTGCTATTCTGCCTTAAGTATAGTTTTGGAGTCTTTTGAACCTAATGTTTCTCAGGGCATTGTCGAATCTGAACTATCTCCCAGCAGCAGCAGTAAATTAAATCATTTATAGATGCCTGATCTTGTTTGCACTTCAGATTATAAATACCCAAAAAATTGTAAGGATAGCTACTGTAATTGGCTTTTAGCATTATGGCGATTGTCTCATTAGTTACAGCTAAAAATAGCTATTTACGGGATTTTTGAATAATAATCTTATCCATTTGGATCGAAGGCTAAATATGATTGGTCAGAAAATTTATAATCACGATATTATGCACTGTACCCATGATGCAGTAGTCGGTAATTATCTATATTCGGGTAGAGTCCTTGGAACCAGTGAACCTGACGACTTGATCCAACTGCATCCCGATCTTGAGTCTCAGTGGGCAGCAATTTCAGCTCATTATAGTCGTATTGGCTTGAGCCATAGTCAGAATCCTATTTGGAATGTTGATTTTGCAGAACTAACAAAACATTCAGATTACGAACCGTCGGTGTTTATTTTTAATCATGTTTTAGACAATTTAAACGATGATAGGCAATGGTTCTGCCAGGACAATAAGGATTGGCAAGATGTAGTCAATTTTATTAATTCTAAAAACAATTTTATTCGCTTAGCAGAAGAGTTAAAGGTTAATGTTCCGCAAACTATCTGTGCGGCAAACAAAACTGAACTATTGGCAGGCAAGCAGGAGATTCCGTTTCCTTGCTACCTCAAACCTGCGGTATCTGTCGATGGTGTTGGCATTTATCGCTGCGAAAATCAGGCAGAATTGACCAATTCTTTGGCAAAATTAGACCCTAATACTCCTCTACAGGTACAGCAAGAGGTCATAGCCGAGAAATTCCTCAATTTGCAGTACCAGGTCAAAGATGAAAGTGTAGAACCTTTAGCTGCTACAGAACAAATTCTCGATGGTTTTGCCCACCAAGGCAATCGCTATCCTACTGCCTATCAACCCTGGGATTTAGTCGAACCAATGGCAAGGTGGATGGAAAAAAAAGGCATGAAAGGGATTTTTGCTTTCGACGTGGCGACAGTAAAAGAGCAAACTACCTGCTATGCCATCGAGTGTAATCCTCGTTTTAACGGAGCTTCCTATCCCACAGGCATCGCCCAAAAATTACAGATTCCTAACTGGTGTAGCGACAACTTTACAACTAAGCATCGCTCTTTAGATGAAATCGATTTAGCAGAGCTAGAATATGATCCTACTACTAAAACGGGGGCGATTATCTATAACTGGGGTAGTGTTTTAGTCGGGAAGGTAGGACTTTTACTTGCAGGTTCGATTGCCCAGCAAGACGAATTAAGAACCATACTCAAACAAAAGCTAGCATGAGGTTAATGCCTAGAAATATTGGTAAATGTTCTTAGATATTTCTAGGCTAGATTGCCTTAACTAAAACTTTACGTCAATAATTCAAGCACATTGGCGGGCTGACATTACAGACCCGTAGCTAATGTTTTCAATGGCTTGAGCGCTCAAGGAATCGCATCAGGAGTATATGTATATTATGTTAATATCTGCCAAACTGAGCTTTTAAAGATGCTCAATTAGCTTCAATTAGATCGCATTTGAATCCTTTTCTCCTGTTCGAATACGGATTACCTCATTAACAGGAGAGATAAAAATTTTCCCGTCGCCAATCTCTCCCGTTCGAGCGGCAGCCATAATTTTATCGGCTACCATATCTGCTTGCTCATCATCAACAACAACAATAATTTGGAGCTTGGCAAGAAATTCTACGGTATATTCGGAACCACGATAGCGCTCTGTCTGCCCTTTCTGGCGACCAAAACCGCGCACTTCAGAAATAGTTACTCCTATTACTCCAGCATTTAGTAGAGCAATTTTTACCTCATCTAGTTTGAAAGGTCTAATAATAGCTTGAATTCTTTTCAACTTTCAATCTCATAGCTTGACTACAAAAGTCTAAATTAATCTAGGAGTGAGAAACGTAGCAGAAGCAACAGATCGAGTTCTATCGAGCTATTGTAATTGATGACTCGCCCTAAATTCGATGGCAAGAGGTGTGATAGGAGCATCTACCATGTTACGAGTTCATCAAAACTTTATTTAACTGCTTCTAGGGTAAGGATCGTGACTTCTGGCGGACAGTTAATTCTTCCTGGGAGATAGCTACCCAAACCTCGATTGATATAAAGCTGATTCCTGCCTATCTGATGCCAGCCTTGGGACCAACTCCAGTTTTTGGTCACTCTGGCACAGTCTTTGATGTAGGGTAAGCGATTGCGGAGAAATTTTGGTGTATGCTTTCTAATTTTGGGTAAGAGGGAGACAGCAGGACCATAGTTAGGAATTACGATCTGTCCGCCATGGGTATGTCCCGATAGTTGTAGATCGACTCGCCACTGTTTTAGTATCTGCGCGGAGTCTGGGTTATGGGAGAGAATAAGACGAGGAAGATCGGTAGGAATCGATTCTAGGACAGGTGCAGGGTTAAATTCGGGCGACCAAAAATCGGGCAAGCCGATGAGCGCCAAACCAGCGCCCCATGGATAAACTGCTTCATTCCAGAGAATTTTGATCCCAACCTGGTTCAAACCATCAATAATTTGTTTTCCTGTCTTGTCGGGAACCAGATCGTGATTGCCCAAGCAGCCAAAAACTCCCGACTTACTTTGTAACCCCCGCAAGTGTGCGGCTAGTTCGTTAATCGGTTGGGGATTATCCGTGACAAAATCTCCTGTGATTACCACCAGGTCGGGATTAGCTGCATTACACAAAGCGATCGCTCTTTTGAGGGTAGCAGCATCTAACCTCATACCGTCGTAGTGCAAATCGGAAAGCTGGGCAATTTTTTT
>JBCBWB010000191.1:0-6406 GCA_039817275.1 Cyanobacteria bacterium J06648_1
AGCCGAAGCCTGATAAGCCAAAAACTCATCTTGGTGAAGGCGATCGCGCCAGTAGGGAGCCAGACAGCAGTGAGCTGCCCCTGTGACAGGATCTTCGTTGATGCCTAAGCCTGGGGCAAAAAAGCGAGAAATAAAGTCATATTGACCGTATTTTGCGTCATTACCGCCCCTGCTAGTGACAATGACGTTCGAGATTGGTAGCTGATTCAGCAGGGTAAAATTGGGCTGTAGCTGCTCTACCTGTTGCGGAGTCGCCACTTCAACTAAGTAGCCAAGAGAATTGTAAGAAAAGGTTTTTAAAGGTACTCCCAAAGCATCTCCTAGCTTGGTGATTGGCGGAATATCTTGCGATCGATTAGCGGGAAAGTCTAGCTCAATCCAATCATCTCGATATTTAGCAGTTAAGGTGCCGCTTTTAGTCTCAAACTGAATTGATTGTCCCGTAGAAGCATAGCCTTCAGTCCAAAGGACATGGGCGCTAGCGAGGGTGGCGTGTCCACACAAGGGGACTTCGGTAGCGGGAGTAAACCAGCGTAGACTATAGGTCTTGTCTTGCTTGAGCAGGAATGCCGTTTCGGAGAGATTCATCTCCTGAGCTACAGACTGCATCCACTGTTCGTCTTGAGGTGATTCGAGGACGCACACCGCCGCTGGATTTCCCTGAAAAGGGCGATCGGTAAATGCATCAACCTGGATAATTTTCTGATTCATGGATGGTGCTTTTGCTCAAAGTTAAATAAAATCTGCTTAAGATAACCAAGAAAGCAGGAGAAATTTTGCTTTTATTTAAAAAAATAATATAGCTTTGAGTTGCAAATGCCCAAAGTCAATACAATACTAAAGAAGGAGTACTGGATAATCATATTATGAAGCCTAACAACTCAGCCGACCTCATTGCCTTTTTAGGGTTAAGTATTGCAACAAGCCCTTTTATCTTCAGTATCTTGTTTTTATATCTTGTGGCTGAATTGATGACGGAATTTGGCAAGGCGAGTGAAGAGATATTTCGCTCAGAGCGCCTGCCTACTCTAAATTTTCCCAATTTTGACCGCTGATTATTTTGCGGCAAGTTGGCGATCGCAATTGTTCGATAGTGGCAGTACAGTTTCACCATCAGTGCGACTTTCTGATCAGTCCAACCCAAACTTGGGGTAGCGAAAAAGCGTTCTCATTTCTTGAACCCTAAACGCTATCACTACATTTGTCCAGTTACGGTTTATCTAAGTTTAAGTAGAGGTTTTTATGAGTTCGGTTGTTCAATCTTCGATCGCCAATCCAGAAGCGGTTAACCTGGTCGATACTTCTCATCTACTGCTGCGCCATCGACAAAAATTGATTGAAGACCTCTGGGAATCTGTGTTGCGCTCGGAATGTGGTCAGGACATGCTAGATCTGCTACAGAAAATGCGTTCTCTGCCATCGGCTGAAGGACAGGTAGCAGGAACTCTGACTCAATCATCAGTGCCTCAGCTCATTGAAAAACTCAGTCTTAACGATGCGATTCAGGGAGCCAGGGCATTTGCGCTTTATTTCCAGTTGACTAATATTGTCGAGCAGCACTACGAATCGAGAGAGCAAAAACTAGCTCGACGAGTAACAGATGTTTCTCAATCCCAAAATGCTAGTCAAGCTGCCCACGGTGCCACCTCGGAAAACCATCACCCCCTCTCAGAAGATTTGCAGGATAACTGGACCGAACCCAGTATCTCCAGCAGTAATAAGGCAGGTTTGTTTCATTGGCTATTTCCTTACCTTAAGGAAATTAATATGCCTCCTTTGATGCTGCAACGGTTGCTCGATCAGCTAGACATTAGACTGGTTTTTACTGCCCATCCGACCGAAATTGTGCGTCACACAATTCGCAAGAAACAGCGGCGGATTTCCCATATTTTGGAACAGTTAGACATTGCCGAAGAAGCGATGCAGGAAGTTGGGCAAATTGAATCTTATGAGGCAAACGAAGCCGTAGCCCAGTTAACCGAGGAGATTCGCCTCTGGTGGCGTACGGACGAGCTGCACCAGTTTAAACCCAAGGTGCTGGATGAAGTAGATTATTCTCTCCACTACTTTCAAGAAGTTCTGTTTGACGTAATTCCTCAGTTAGCTAGCCGTCTCAAGCAGTCTTTGGGCGCATCTTTTCCCGATTTAATTGCGCCGACTCATAACTTCTGCTATTTCGGTTCTTGGGTTGGTTCAGATCGTGATGGTAATCCTTTTGTGACGCCGCAGGTAACTTGGGAAACTGCTTGCTATCAAAGAAAAATTGTAATTGGTAAATATCTCGATGCGATCGCCCAACTGCGAGAAATTTTGAGTCTCTCCCTCCACTGGAGCGATGTACAGCAGGAATTACTCGATTCTCTGGAGCAAGATCAGCAAAAGATGCCTGGTATCTATCAGGAATTGTCGATGCGCTACCGTCAGGAACCCTATCGTCTGAAGCTGGCATATATTTCGCGCCGCTTACGGAATACGATGGAAAGAAATCGCTCTTTATCTTCTGCTGTTAGCAGACAGGCAATCTCTGAGGTCAACACAGACAATATTTACACTACAGGAGACGAATTCGTTGCCGAGCTAAAGCTGATGCAGCGCAGTTTGGCGGCGACGAGCCTACAATGTCGTGAGCTAGATAATCTGATCGTTCAGGCAGAGGTATTTGGCTTTAATTTGGTCGAGCTAGATTTTCGCCAAGACTCCTCTCGTCATAGTGATGCGATCGCCGAAATTACGGCTTATCTTCAGGTATTACCCCAACCCTACGACGAACTTTCCGAAGCGGAAAAAACAGCCTGGCTAATTCAGGAGCTGAAAACTCGTCGCCCGATTATTCCAGCGGAGATGCCTTTTTCGCCTACAACCTGCGAAACCATCGAAACTTTTCGGATGCTGCGTCTGCTACAGCAAGAATTTGGCACAAAAATTTGTAATACCTACATCATCAGCATGACTAACTTTGTCAGTGATGTCTTGGAGGTACTGCTGCTCTCTCAGGAAGCGGGGCTATACGACCCTGTGACCTGTCAAACTTCAGTCAGAATTGTGCCTCTATTTGAAACAGTAGAGGATTTAAAACGCGCTCCCGCAGTAATGCGCGAGCTGTTTGAGCTGCCTCTCTATCGGGCGTCCCTGGCAGGAGGCTATGAATCTGTTTCGACTCAGCAAAATAATCTAGGTGGTTCTCATACTCTGCCCCTTAATCCCAGAGATCTACAAGAAGTGATGCTGGGCTATTCCGATAGCAATAAAGACTCTGGTTTCTTGAGTAGTAACTGGGAAATCCATAAGGCACAAAAAGCCTTACAAAAAGTAGCGGCTGATTTTGGGATCGCCCTACGGATTTTTCACGGTCGAGGTGGTTCGGTGGGTCGCGGCGGTGGTCCTGCTTATTCGGCGATTTTGGCACAGCCAACAGATACGATCCAGGGTCGCATTAAAATTACCGAGCAGGGAGAAGTTTTAGCTTCTAAATATTCCCTGCCCGAACTGGCGCTGTACCACCTCGAAACTATGACTACGGCTGTGATCCAGTCTAGTTTGTTGGGCAGCGGCTTTGATCGAGTTGAACCCTGGAATCAAATTATGGAAGAGCTATCGGCGCGATCGCGGACAGTATATCGTTCGTTGATCTATGAGCAAGAAGACTTTGTCGATTTCTTCCATTCGGTTACCCCTGTCGATGTGATCAGCCAGCTACAAATTGGTTCTCGTCCTTCTAAACGTCCAGGCAAAAAAGGCGCTAATAAGAAAAAAGACATGAGTAGTCTTAGAGCAATTCCGTGGGTCTTTAGCTGGACTCAGAGTCGCTTCTTACTGCCAGCTTGGTATGGAGTTGGTTCTGCCCTCCAGGGATTTTTAGATCAAGAGCCAGAGAAAAATTTGGACTTGCTCCAGTACTTTTACGTCAAGTGGCCCTTCTTCCGAGTGGTTATCTCTAAAGTAGAAATGACCTTGGCAAAAGTAGATCTCCAAATTGCTGAACACTATGTCAAAGAGCTATCCCAGCCTGAAGATTTAGAACGCTTCCACAAGCTTTTTACTCAGATTTCCCAGGAATATAATCTGACTAAGGCTCTAATTCTCAAAATCAACGGTCAGCAAAAGCTGCTAGACGGCAATCCTGAGCTACAGCGTTCGGTTCAGCTACGTAACGGCACGATTGTTCCCTTGGGATTCTTGCAGGTAGCCCTAATCAAGCGTCTACGTCAGCATGACAAGTCTCAGGCACTCCACTTCCGCTTTAGTAAAGAAGAACTATTACGGGGAGCAATGCTAACCATCAACGGTATCGCTGCGGGGATGAGAAATACAGGCTGATTTTTAGTTCGTAGCGTAAGTTAAATCATAAAATTATGGCTATCGCTCTAACCGCAAAGCAATCGCCTTTTTGCTAAATTCAGCCTATAATATAAAGCTAGATAAACGCCTTAGCGCCTTAGCCCACAGCGCCAAGGGCGCAGATCGTCGTCTTCGACGACTGGAAAGCTCTGCTTTCGTGGATTAGCTCCGCTTCGCTCCACGTCCGTCTTGGCACGAAACATATTCCATACGCTACTTATATACCAACAGAGTAAAGCGAAAACAGCTACCCGATTCGGGAGAACTATCAACCCAAATCTGACCATAGTGAGCCGAAACAATCTGACGACAGGTAGCTAGTCCCAGACCATAGCCCTTTTCGGCGAGATCGCGTCGGAGGCGAAAACTATCCTCAAAGATTTGTTCTCTTTGGGCAGGGGGAATTCCTGGTCCCGTATCGCAAATGCTCACCTCAACTTTTTGATTAGTCCGATGCAGCACCGATAAGGATATCTGCCCTTTCTCTGGGGTGTACTTGATCGCATTATCTAGCAGATTGCTAATTAACTGGCGAATTAGTTCGCGATCGGCATGAACAAGGGGTAAATCCTGGGGTGCATCCTGGACAAACTTCATCGACTTCTGCTTCAGCTTCACATCAAACTGATTGGCTAGCTCTTGAAACAAAGAACCTAAATCCAAAGGCTTCGGCTTCACGGCAAGTCTGTTGCTGTCACTTTGGGAATTTTGCAGCAGCTCGCCAATCATACTATCCATGATGTTGAACTGGTTTCTAGCCTGACGAAATAGCTTCCGCTTCAGACCAACAAGTTTGGCAGGTGATAAGTTTTCATTCTTCTCTGATAGCTCAATTGTTTCCACTGCCATCGAAGCTGCCGTCAATGGCGTGCGTAGGTCGTGAGCCAACATAGCTAGAATCTTATCCTTAAAGCGTAGTTGAGCCTCTAGCTCCTCTTTTTCTTGCCTGAGACTAAAAATTTTATCCGACAGTTCAATATCTTGACTATCATAGCCACCAGCGATTGGTGCTGTAGATAGAGCTTCGCTGGCAGAATACCTATTTTTCTCTGGAAACAATTTCTCTTGGGTCTTCCACTGTGGCCACCATTTTTCAAGCTGCTGAATTAGATTGCTTCCCGCTAATGTTTGCCTGGGAGAAGGAGACATCTTAACTAGAGCAGGAGTGGCGACTAGCTTGAAGAATTCTACTAGGTGTGGCTGCCTTTCAATTTCAACCACATCCAATTTAAAAGAATAGTCAGAGCGCAAAGTTTCCAAGTAATTCTTTATCTCTTGAACCTGTTCCTTAGACGAGGAACGCTGATCGACAAATAACAGTAGTTGAAGCAATAGTTCCTCCGCGCTAGTTCGATCGGAATCGGGACATTGCTTGTAGGAATGCAACAATAAACCTAACTTTACTCTTTAGCACTTATATTCCTGAACGATAGATTTACTTAATCGTTGCCAAATGTCTGTATCAAGCTAGACAGAATAACTTGTAAACTTACTTAAAGTAACCAACGCTCAACCATCAGCACAGCAAAAAAAGAGTTTGCCCGTAACTAAAACTTTATCAGAAGACACTATTAAGATATCATAAAATTTACCCAGATTGCCCCAGTTCTTTAATTCAAACTAACGTTTGGTAGCAATGCTGTTTATCAGGATTGAAATTAAACTTAGCGGCGATCCACATCGCAGATTAAGGAATGTTCAAAGATACTGAGTATGGGTCAGAGATTACTCCGTTGTTTTACGGCGAAGCCTGCTCTGACTGTTGGTCAACGTTTGCTCGCTTTTATGATAAGAATTGATACTCAAAATTAAGTATAAATGCTTATTAAAGTATGAAAGCTCCACGCCAATTTTTGCCAAACCCGAAGCAAGGGCTTAACAGTTGGGGAGTCTGGCTTCTGTGCTGGCAAAAGAGAAGGTGCAAACCTAACATTTAATACGGCAATTTTATCTGTTGTTTTGGAAAGTCGCTCATAAAGCTTAAATACTTCATCTTCTACCGCTGTAAACAGTACCCCGCCGCGCAACGCGAAAGCATTGCCAGCCGCACGAGAGAGCGAGGCGAATG
>JBCBWB010000191.1:6502-9211 GCA_039817275.1 Cyanobacteria bacterium J06648_1
GAGGGATGTCAGAGGGCTTTGCCCTTCTGCCCTGCAAAGACAGGCTTGCGTTTACTTCGTCAATTTTTTAAAGAGATACTACATACTACATCATCATGGCTCTTGGTTATCTTGCCCTCGTCTTACACGCTCACTTACCCTTTGTCCGACATCCAGAAAGCGATTTTGTTTTAGAAGAAGAATGGCTGTTTGAAGCTATTACCGAAACCTACGTTCCTTTACTTCAAGTCTTTGAAGGTTTAAAGCGGGATGGGGTTGATTTTAAAATGACGATGAGCATGACACCGCCATTGGTGTCGATGTTGCGAGATGAACTACTACAGGATCGATATGATGCTCATTTAGCTCAATTAGAGGAGCTAATTGCCAAAGAAATTGACCGTCATCAGCACAATGGTCATATGCTCTATTTAGCAGAGTATTATGCCAACTCGTTTAGCCAGATCAGGCAGACTTGGGAAGGCTACAATCGCGATTTGGTTGGCGCATTTAAGCAGTTTCTTGATAGCGGCAACCTCGATATTATTACCTGTGGAGCGACTCACGGTTACTTACCGTTGATGAAAATGTATCCCGAAGCGGTCTGGTCTCAGGTAAAAGTCGCCTGCGAACACTATGAGGAAAATTTTGGTCGCGCACCCAAGGGGATTTGGCTGCCAGAATGTGCCTATTACGAGGGCTTAGAAAGAATGCTAGCAGATGCTGGCTTGCGTTATTTTCTGACCGATGGACACGGTATTTTATATGCTCGTCCTCGTCCTCGTCACGGTTCCTATGCTCCTATCTATACAGAAACAGGGGTAGCGGCTTTTGGTCGCGATCATGAGTCTTCGCAGCAGGTATGGTCTTCTAAGGTAGGTTATCCTGGTGCGGTTGAATACCGCGAGTTTTATAAAGATTTGGGTTGGGAGGCTGAGTATGAGTATATTAAGCCCTACATCATGCCCAACGGACAGCGTAAGAACACAGGAATCAAATACCACAAGATTACCAGTCGCGATGGCGGATTAACGGAAAAAGGTCTGTACGATCCTTACTGGGCGAGAGAGAAAGCTGCCGAACACGCAGGGAACTTTATGTACAACCGCGAGCGTCAGATCCAAAATCTCCGTGGGATGCTACAGCGTCCGCCAATTGTGGTTTCTCCCTATGATGCCGAGTTATTTGGGCATTGGTGGTACGAAGGACCTCAGTTTATCGACTACCTATTCCGTAAAAGTTGGTACGATCAAGATACTTATGACATGACTCACCTGTCTGAATATCTCCAGCAGCAGCCTACTCAACAAGTATGCCGACCATCTCAATCTAGCTGGGGCTACAAAGGATTTCACGAGTACTGGTTGAATGATACCAACGCCTGGGTCTATCCTCACCTGCACAAAGCAGCCGAGCGTATGATCAAGCTAGCCAGTCGTGAACCCGCAGACGATCTAGAATGGCGCGCTTTAAATCAGGCAGCCAGAGAGGTGTTACTAGCTCAATCTTCTGACTGGGCGTTTATTATGCGTACTGGAACAATGGTTCCTTATGCAATTCGCCGAACCCGATCGCATTTACTCCGTTTCAACAAAATCTATGACGATATCTTAATTGGCAAATTGGATGAGGAATGGTTAACCAAAGTAGAATTAATCGATAATATTTTCCCTAATATTAACTACCGCACCTATCGAACTGCCTAAGTATTTCAGATCAGTTGAAACCTTTAAAAACAACTACATTTTTTCTAGCCAAATAAAAAACAAAATACTTTCAGCCGCAGCTGAGTTTTACTTACTGAGAATCTCCTATCTTAAGACCAGGGATAGGAGATTTTAATTGCCGATTGTGATGAATTTTTCGACAGCGATCCTGCTAATTCTTGCGCTCAGGTTTGGGTGAAATAGTAAAGCTACAGAGCAAGAGGATAATGACACCAATATTAATCGCTATGTCGGCAATATTGAACACGGGAAAATTAATCAGACGAAAATCAAAGAAGTCAACTACATAGCCAAATAAAAAGCGATCAATACCATTGCCGATAGCTCCCGCCAAAATAAAGCCATAGCCAAACTGTTCAAGCTGTGTGATTTTGGGAGAATAGCAAACAAACAAGATCAAAATTACGCTGACAATTAAAGAAATCCATCTTAGAATCTCAACCTGTCCGCGAAAAAAACTGAAGGCGGCTCCGGTATTAATTACATAGGTAAAGTGGAACACGTTCTGCCAGAGCGGAAAAGTATCTCCCACTTCAGCAAAATTCTGTACCACAATATATTTAGTTAGCTGATCAAAAATAATTCCTAAAACAGCTACTAGCCAAAAGCTTCTTTTTCGTCTCATTAATTTTTTAGGCACAACATTTCCAGATAAATAAAAACAAACTTAAGCTATAATCATTAAGAATCTTTGAGAAAAAGATACAAAAGTCTATAAGACCAATCATATGTCTCTTCCTATTCGCAACATTGCCATTATTGCTCACGTCGATCACGGTAAAACGACTCTCGTAGATGCACTTCTCAAACAATCGGGTATTTTCCGCGAAGGCGAAGATGTACCAGATTGTGTCATGGACTCTAACGACCTCGAAAGAGAGCGCGGCATCACGATTTTGTCGAAGAATACCGCCGTTAGCTATAAAGATACTCTAATTAACATTGTTGATACTCCTGGTCACGCTGACTTCGGTGGCGAAGTCGAACGAGTTCTGGGAATGGT
>JBCBWB010000192.1:0-9142 GCA_039817275.1 Cyanobacteria bacterium J06648_1
ATGCTGGGCAAACCTATACGATACCTGTCACCGTTAGAAATAACATTCCCCTACTCGATGGCTTTGTGGTTGGTTATCTTGACTTTAATCGTGACGGTGATTTTGCCGATGCGGGAGAAAAATCGACAACGGCGATCGCTTCTCCTGTTACCTCGGTTTCTGGTTCTGCCTCCACTAATGGCTCATCTACTTCCGCATCTGGTTCAGTTGACAATACTGGCCTGAGAACAGTCAATGTCACTTTTACTGTTCCTGGAGGGGTTACACCTGGTGATACCTATGCTCGCTTCCGCCTGGGTAGTATCCAAGAAGTTGTTGAATCCGCCACAGGAGTTTCTGTAAGCGGCAGCAATGGCGAAATTAATAATGGTGAGGTTGAAGATTACCAGATTGCGATCGCCGCAGCTACGAATAGCGGTAACAACGAGCCGACAGATTTTGGTGATGCTCCAGACTCTTACCGCGCTGCTAGTCACGATATTACAACCGCACCAGGTCTTTATTTGGGCAATGTTGCTCCCGATGGTGAGACGGATACTCAGCTTACCAGTGCCGCATCGGCGGGTGATGATGATGATGGCAATGATGACGAGGATGCCTTTGTCTATTTACCCAACGTGCCGTTGCTCGATCCGACTCTGACAGAGCTTTCCGTGGGCAGAAACTACGAGCTAACCGTGCCTGTGACTAACACTACGGGCAGGGAGGCAACTCTTCATGCTTGGATTGACTTTAACCAAAACAATAAGTTTGAAGCGGACGAATATCGAGCTGTCCCCGTTAACAGCGGCGAGACCAGTGTGAGTCTAAGCTGGGATCTGGGAGGGATTTTAGGCTTTCTCAATCTTTTAAACCTGCCCCTGAGTTCCTTTGCAGGAGATACCCATGCTCGTTTTCGCTTGACCAGCGATGAGCTGACGGATCTCACGGGGGTCTTAGATGTGCTAAATCTCGGTATTGATGATCGCGCCTACGGTGCTGCTACTGATGGTGAAGTAGAAGACTATCCTATAAACGTTACCGCACCTCTCTACGACTATGGAGATGCCCCCGATACGGGAACAGGTACAGCAAGGGGTAACTATAAAACTACGGAGGGAGATGAGGGTCCAACTCACATCGTGATTAAAGACCCGCTGGATCTGCTGCATCTCAGCTTGGGTGATACTGTTGACGGTGATGACGGGAGTTTGCAGAATGACAGTGCCAATGCCGACGATGCAGATACTAAAGACGTCGATGTCCTGAATACAATACTCAGCAATAGTGATACGGGGCTTGATGATGAGGATGGAATTGCCAGTTTTCCGCCCTTAACTGCCACACCAGGTCAGACCTATACTGTGCCTGTCACCGTGCGTAATAATGTTCCGCTGCTAGAAGCATATCTAGTGGGCTACATCGATTTTAATCGAGATGGTGATTTTAATGACCCTGGAGAAAAGTCCGCTACCGTTACCGTTGCCTCAGATCTGCTTACCATTGCCCCCAATCGCCTGGCTTTGGATACCAGTGGCGCACCCCGAACTTTTAACGTCAACTTTACCGTTCCTGCGGGGGTAGTTCGAGGTGATACCTATGCCCGTTTTCGGCTGGGCAGTATTAAAGAAATTGTCGAGTCTGCCACTACCATTGCCGTTAGTACTAGTAACGGTGAAGTTAACAATGGCGAAGTAGAAGATTATGGTCTGGCGATCGCTCCTGCCGCCCCCTCCGTTATCTCTATTGGCGGTCAGCTAATTGACGATCTGAACTACAACGGTGTTCAAGATGAAGGAGAGACTGGACGAGATGGGGTAACGTTCAACCTATTCAACCTGGAAAATGAGCCAGTGGCGAGCACTGTAACTGCTAACGGCGGATTATACGACTTTGGCGATCTGCCCTCTGGTGAATACTATCTGCAAATAGACACTCCCGACAACACCATCTTAAAAGGCAGTAGCGGCGATGCTCATTCTAGCTTTAATCGTGTCACCGATCGCACCGATCCTTTTGTTTTTACTAGCGGTGAGCCGCTAATTTTTGATGCGGCGATCGCTCAAGATACTGATGGGGATAAAATTGCCGATGTCAACGAACTGGGCGATCGTGATGGTGATGGTGTGGCTGATGCCGAGGAAATCGATCCTGAAGGTTTTTTCTATGAAGAAACCAGCGGTAGAATCCTGACTGGGGGGTCAATCTCCGTCATGGGTCCTAGTCCTGATTCAGTAAACTTAGTTGATGATGGTGCTGATGGTTCTTATCAGTTTTTTGGCAGAGAAACGGGAAGATATACGATCTCGATTGACTCTCCACCTGGCTATGAACCCAGCACTAGCTGTACCGTAACGGGGGAATCTTTCGACCCCACAGGAGGAGAAGATCCGACATCTTTGGGCAGTGGTGAAGATGGAAATACGGGTGTTTTAGTCGAGCCCGACTGCGCGGCGAATACCTTTTATCTCGCTTTCGATTTAGAGCGTGGCGATCCGTTTGTAATTAATAATAATTTGCCTTTTAAAGAGATCGCCAATCCCGTTCCTCCGCCACCCCTAGTTCCAGGAAATGCTTGCGAAGTTTTACTAATTAATGAGGGCTTTGAAGCGCCTGCTCTAAACTCAACTTTTCCTGTGCCACACCAAATCTTTCAGCCAAGTAGAATTGCTGCTTACAGAGAAAATGACGTTCCAGGATGGTTTGTTTCGGGCAATGATTTTATTGAATTGTGGCGCAATGGCAACACTGCTAGTGGAGGAGTCCCCGCCTATGAGGATGAACAATTCGCCGAAATTAATGCCTACGTCGATGGTTCGCTATATCAAGATGTGATCACAACTCCTGGTTCTATAATTACTTGGCAGTTTGCTCATCGAGGAAGAACGGGAGTAGATACGATGAATCTCATGATTGGCTCGCCAGGGGCAACGATTGCTCAAATAAATCCTACTAATGGCACAACCTCTTTTTCCACAGATAACAGCGATTGGGTGGTTTACGAAGGTACTTATACTGTTCCCCCAGGACAATCTATTACCCGATTTGAGTATGAATCTGTTAATACGGCTAGTGGAAGTTCATCAGTGGGCAATTTTATTGATTCTCTTCGTGTTGGTCTTTTATGCGACCATGGTGATGCGGGCTCAAACTATCCAGTCTTAAGAAACAATAACGGTGCGGCTCATATTAATGATGGAGTTACATTTCTGGGCAATAGCGTCAAAATAGAACTCGATGGTCAGCCTTCGACAGCAGCAAATGGCGATGATGGAGTGCCAAATGATGCTGACAATATCGACGACGAGGATGGCGTTACTTTTGTCTCGCAACTCGATACAGGAACTGCTACATCAGTAGATGTTGTGGCTTCGGTGCCTGGATATCTCAATGCCTGGATAGATTTTAATCATAATGAAAGCTGGAACGACCCAGGAGAGCAAGTCTTTACAGATGAACCTCTAGAAGCAGGGACAAACAACCTAAACTTTGCTGTGCCGATCGATGCCAATATAGGCGTTACTGCTGCTCGTTTTCGCTTTAGTTCTGGTGGCGGATTCGGCGCGACAGGGATTGTGGGAGATGGAGAAGTTGAGGATTACCAGATTACAGTTACGGCTTCTGACCCCAGCTTACTTTTGGTCAAGAGAATTACTGCCATTAATCGCGATCGCCTTGGCGAAATTATCTTCGATAGCTTTGTGAACGACAATACCGAAGATGATAACAACTCAAGCTGGTTGGGCTTTCAAGCGAGTTCTAATAGTAGTGGCAATACGAATACCTATACCCTGGGTGAGATCGATGGTGGTGAAGTTAAACCAGGAGATGAGGTGGAATACACAATCTATTTTCTTTCTGCTGGAGGCAAAGCTGCTGCCAATGTTTTAGTCTGCGATTTGATTCCCGACAACATGGAATTTATAACTACTGGATTTGAAAGTGAACCTGCCGCAACGACAGGTTTACTAGGAACGGCAAAGGGACTTCTGTGGGAATATAATAGCGAAGTCGAATCTTTAAGCAATGCTATTGATGGTGATGGAGGGTCTTATTTTCCTCCAGGTGCCGAGCCGATTAACGTTTTTCCCACAGTTCGGTGTGGTAATCCTAGCCAGCCCAATACCAACGGTGCCATCGTGATCGACTTAGGTAGTTTACCCAATGCTACGGCACCAGGTACACCTAGTAATTCCTATGGCTTTATTCGCTTCCGTGCTGTAGTCAAGTAGTCTTTAGTCTTTTCACTAACAACTAACAACTAACAACTAATATACACACCGTCGTTAACTCTCAAGGTTCTCTTTGATTGCCCCCAGCAGGCGATCGCATTCTTCGGGCAAGGTTAGATAGTGGACGCAGGCGCGGATACAGTCAGGGTCGGCAATGGTGCGTAACAGAAATCCCTTTTGTTCTAAGGTATCCACCAGCTTTTTATGAGCGATGTCTGCTACCTGGAAGGATATTAAACCTGCCTCTGGCGGCGTAGCTTTGAGACAGCTTACCCGCTCGATTTGCTGTAATTCTGACCAAAGGTAGTTACTTAATTCACAAATCCTTTGATAGCGATCGCTTTTTGTTCCCCACTGTTGATGAATGGCGATCGCTTTTCTCAAACCTTCGTATTCGGGATAGGCAGAGGTAGCCACTTCAAACTTCGATCCGTCCTCTTTCCAGGCAATTGGTTTACCACGGTCGTTCATTTCCACGCCGCGCCAGCCGATAAAGGTAGGGTTCAGGTCAGCAAATGCTTCCTGACTAATATATAGCCCACCTACCCCCGCAGGACCACAAAGCCATTTATGCCCCGTAAAGGCATAATAATCGATTTCTAGTTCAGGTAGATTTAAATCGAGAGAACCAACCGACTGCGCCGCGTCTACCATCACGCGGATAGTATGTTTACTAGAATAATTATGACAGGCTTGAGCGATCGCTTTTAAGGGCAATACCTGCCCCGTATTCCAAAGTAAATGGCTCAAAACAACCAGGCGAGTATTCTTGGTTAACTTGCTCTCAATTACAGCTACAGGATCTCCTTTATTTAAGGTATCCATCATCGAGCAGATATCTACTTCTACCCCAAACCGTCGCTTAATTTCTTCTACTGTGGCAATAATGCCTGGATGTTCGCAGTCCGTCATCAAAATACGGTCGCCAGCTTGCCAATCTATACCCCACATGGCAATGTTGCAGCCAGCAGTGACGTTTTCAGTCAGGGTAATAGTTTCGGGTGCAGCTGCTAGTTCTAAAGCGATCGCCTGACGCAATAAATTGACCTTAGCGTTTAGCCAACTGTTGATTTGACCCGAAAAAGGACCTACTGCTTGAATATGTCTATGGGTGTCGATAATTGCCTGAAGAGAAGCCTCTGGCATGGTTCCCTGACCACCAAAATTAAAATAGGTCTTATTAGTTAACCCAGGAAATTGCTGACGGTGTTCTTTAAGGTCGGTTTTCGATAAACTATTAGTCATACGTAAGATCTTGCTCTGTGGCGAACCATTGTTAGTATATCGACATTCTTCCTTAAATATTCGGCGACATAATATTGGGGTCAGGATCCCCGCCGTCCACAGCCATTCGGGCAAGCGCGGTACGCGCTTGGGTGCTATCGCACCCGTGGATACCGCTCCGCATATAAAACGGAGCAACGACCCCGCGCCGAGCGAAGCCAAAGGCTTCCAGTCGTCGAAGACGACGATCTGCCGCATTCGCGGCTGCGGCGCAAGGGAACGCGTTGCGATACGGGGCTTGCCTGACCGTTGGTTAAAGCTGCTTTTGTGCAGTCATCAAGCAGAGAATTATCAACCCTTATTCTTTTCTCTGGCTTAACTGCTAAAAAATGCTAATTTCTGATTATCTATTACTCAACTATAAACGCTGCAACCGTCGCACCTTTTTAGAGCTATATGGCGATCCTCAACAGAAAGATCCCGACAAAGATTTTTTACTCAAGCTCAAGCGAGAGAATCAGACCCACATTAAAAACGTCATCGCCGCGCGATCGCTTGAACCCCAATATCCTGAAGCATCTCGCCGAGATTGGCAGCTAAATGCCGCCCAAACTGTTGAACTGATGCGCCAGGGAGTAGACTGCATTATTAGAGGGAGTTTGAGCCTTAATTATGAACAGTGGCAAGGTTTTTCCCACAAGAACATCCTCAATCGTCAAGCGACAGCAGAGGAACAAGATTTTCTAGCCCAAATAACCTTTACTGCTGCACCAAGTATTTTGCTCAAGCAGTCTGGCACGTCGATCTTTGGCGACTGGCAATACATCCCCGTCAATATTAAACTAGGACGCAAACCCAAACCAGAATACAAGCTGATCTCTGCTTTTCACGCCCAGATAGTAGCCATTGTTCAGCAGCAACTTCCTGAGCGATCGCAATTAATCTTGAAAGAACACAACACCCACCAAGTTAATCTCACTCATTGGCTAACTAAGATGCAGGATGAGGTAGCAGACTGTGTCACGATGCTGCTTGATCGTCATGAACCAGAGGTGTTTATCTCTCGTCAGCGGTGTAGCCTCTGTAGTTGGTATGGTTTTTGTCATGATGTCGCCAAGTCTAGCGAACACCTATCCTTGATTCCTGGAATTACTCCCAAGCGCTACGAATATCTTCAGGCGCTAGGTATTGATACTGTAGAGACTCTAATTGATGTTCCCCAAGATATTTTGGCAGAAGCACTTGGTTTTGGGATTGCGACCCAGCTACAACAGCAGGTTAAGGCGATTCAGAGCGATCGCCCTGTAGTTAGATCCAGTTTCGATTTGATCGCTACCCAACCTATACCCAGTGGCGCAGTCGAGCTATATTTTGATATTGAAGCCGAACCTGAAAGACAGACAGATTATCTTTTAGGAGTACTGTTGGTAGATCGAACGAACAATACCGAAAAGTTCCACGCTTTCCTGGCTGAGAATCTCGAAGATGAGGGCAAAATTTGGCAAGAATTTCTCGACTTTATTGATCTCTATCCCGATGCCCCAATCTATCATTATTCCGAATATGAAGCCGATACCATCAAGCGTTTATCCCGACTCTACGATACTCCCAGAGAGCAAAGAAAAGAAGTTTTATCCCGCCTCGTAGATCTCCATTTTTGGGTTACCAAAGCCGTTATCTTCCCTGTAGAAAGTTACTCCTTAAAAGCGATCGCCAACTGGATCGGTTTTTACTGGCGCGAAACTACAGGTAGTGGCGATCAGTCGGTCTGCTGGTACGATCAATGGCTAAATACAGGCGATCGCGCTCTACTAGAACTAATTCTCAGCTATAACGAAGACGACTGTCGGGCAACTCGTCATTTAAAAGATTGGCTCCTCGACTTTATGGAATATCAGCGAAATCAGCAGCTATCTTTGATTACTGATTAATGATTACTACAATAAGTTTGAAGTTGTATGAAGAAGTCTAACAATATCGGCGTATTCCTCATAATTCACCTCTGACTGCGGGGATCGTGCGTTAGATTGGATAATAGATAAACAACAGTTATGTAATTAATAAGTTCAGTTTATCACTTCTCTAGCGATTAATATAGCGATCGCTCATCCCAACCAGGTAAAACTTATGTTTCCGATCCTCTTACTCGTTACTGCTTTAGCCAGTATTGTTATTTATCTCCGCACAGATAATGATATCTTTGCCTTGCTAGCGGTGGGAATGTCAATCGCCTGCTTTATTTGGGGTTTAGTAATTGCTCATTGGTCATTACATCTGTTGGCATTATGCGCCGTATTTTTCTGGTGCAAACCCGTGGCGGTGGCTACTGTGACATCTCGCCAGAAGTAACTGATTCATGAGAAACGAAACGAGAAATTAAATATTCTAAAACTGACGATAACCGACAATGATAAATGCAGGTTATCGTTTTTTATTATTTGTATGGCAACTAACAACTAACAACTAACAATTAACAATTAACAAAAAGTGTCAGATTCCTATAGTTGGCTCAACAAATCATTAAAGACAATTCATCGTGCCAATTGGTATCGTGCGGTTAAGGCAACTTCAGGAATACCAGGAGCAGTTATAGAATTAGCTGGCAAACCCGTAATTAATTTTGCTAGTAACGATTATCTCGGCTTGACAGGAGACAAACGACTCATAGCGACGGCGGTAGCGGCAACCCAGGCTTACGGTACTGGTAGCACTGGTTCAAGACTGTTGAGCGGACATAAAAGGCTGCACCAAAAACTAGAAAATGCGATCGCCGATCTCAAACAGACAGAAGATGCCTTGGTATTCAGTTCAGGCTATTTAGCCAACTTAGGCACAGTAGCGGCATTAGTCGGACAGCGGGATCTAGTTTTAGGAGATTTATACAATCACTCCAGCCTCAAGCAGGGAACAATACTGAGTGGCGCAACGGCTATTGATTATTCACATAACGATCTTATTGACTTACGGGAGAAGTTACTAACCAACCGCAGTCTATATCGTCGCTGTTTAATTACGACAGACAGCGTGTTTAGTATGGATGGAGATTTGTGTCCCTTACCAGAATTAGTGGCGATCGCCGCAGAGTTTGGCTGTATGCTTTTGGTAGACGAGGCTCATGCTACGGGAGTGTTGGGGACTAGCGGTGCTGGTTGTGTAGAGCATTTTGGCTGTACGGGAAAACCGCTGATTCAAATTGGGACTTTGAGTAAAGCTTTAGGTAGTTTGGGAGGATACGTTGCTGGTAGTGCCGAGCTAATCGACTTTCTGCGTAACCGTGCTGCTACCTGGATCTATACCACTGGCTTGTCTCCTGCCGATACCGCCGCTGCACTTGAAGCGATCGCCATTGTCAAACAAGAACCCCAGAGAAGAAAGCAGCTTTGGGACAATATTAATTATCTCAAACAACAGCTAGCTCACCTAGAATTGTTACCCTCAGAATCTTCGATCCTCTGCATCAGTCTCGATACTCCTGAAGCGGCGCTAAAGCAATCTCAAAAACTGAGCGATGCAGGTATTTTTGCCCCCGCGATTCGTCCTCCTACCGTACCTACTAGCCGTATTCGCTTCTCTCTAATGGCAACGCACACAAAAGAGCATTTAGACAAATTGATAACGCATTTTTCCTAAATTATAGCATTACGTGATAAGGTTAGGACATTAGACAAATAAAGAAAACAAAGAAATAGTAGGCATTCAATGGCATC
>JBCBWB010000193.1:0-8936 GCA_039817275.1 Cyanobacteria bacterium J06648_1
CATAACCAAGAGAGTCCCGCTTTTCTAGCTGACTGCCCCCTAATTCAATCGAAACTGCCACACCTTCAGCCCCAATAATTGGTTTTCTGACGTGCATTCCCAGCATCAGCTTGGTAGATTCGGCAGAAATATCATGTTCAAAATAGGTTGCCAAAAGATATTTGCCATACTTAGTATCTTTGAACTTTGCCCACATCAAAGCCATTGCCCCTTTATTCGCCAGGATTTGTTTCCACAGCGGCTCAATAATTTTTGCATCTCCCTGTTCCAAACGATGAGCTAGGATATCCGTTAATCCGCAGTTGCTCATATCATTCTCAAGATCCAGCCAGTCGTAAATCTTCCATAAAACAGGAATGCGATCGCTCGCATGATCGATAAAATAGCCATCGTCGTCTAATCCTAGTCCCCGCTGAATCTCGTCTCCGCGATCGTCATTCAGACCCCGCAAATAGACAATTTGAGTATAAATATCCTCGTCTACCTCATCATGGAGAATTTGGATTAGCTGAGATGCCATTTCTAGATCCTCTTCTAACTCCTCATCTACCAAAAAGGAAATGCCCGTTTTGAGTAGTTCATAATCTGCGACAATGCGTCGCCACTGTCCCGCTACCAACTCCCAATATTCGTTAAACTGGGTCGAACCGTTGGGGAGAGGATACCTACTTTTCTGGTGGTTTTGACGATAGTCTACAAACCAATTCCACTGATAGACTGTCTCCGCACCCAGCAGGGGAGTTTCAGCATTAATCTCCAATAGCTTGACTTCACCCTCATCAGTTAGCGCCAGGTCAAAACGATTACACAGATACAGATCTTCGACAGGATCGGTACGATCCCAGCTATTTTTGAGTGCTTGCCAATAAGCTTGAGGAATCTTAAGACTAGCCAACCGTTGATCTACTTCGCCCAACCCTTCATCGGTAAAAAACCAGTCGAGAAACTCAATACACATTTCCCCCAAAGCTTCCGTTGCTGTGGCGATCGCTGTTTCTTCGGCGGTAGTAAACTGAACGGCAAAAGGCTGGGACAAAGCCTCGACCCAATATTGCTGATTGCGATCGCTCAAAACATCTGCCTGATAGGCATTATCTCTAATGTGCTGCTGCCAGTTACGACGACGAACTATTTTAATTCCCTTC
Organism: Cyanobacteria bacterium J06648_1; assembly: GCA_039817275.1. Classification (GTDB taxonomy): domain Bacteria; phylum Cyanobacteriota; class Cyanobacteriia; order Cyanobacteriales; family Xenococcaceae; genus Waterburya. The sequence continues at coordinate 1,146 of JBCBWB010000193.1, forward strand.
ATGACACTGTTTTATTTATTGCTTACTATTTACGCGAAGCTACAGGAATCGGTCAAGGATAAAGGAATCCTTTCGGGTTGGACTATCAACTGTTAACTGTTGACTGTTGACTGTTGACTGTTGACTGAATCACTTGCCGCCTCTGCCAGTCCCTTTATAAGTAGAACCAAAACCTTTTCTACCTCTACCTCTGACTGCGCCTCTTGCTGGTTTGCTCTTTGGTCTTGTGGTGCGGGTAGTGCTGCGTTTATTACTGGGGGTAGAGCGAGTAGTATTTCGATTAATAGCTTTAGGTAGTTTTACTCTGCCTGGACGCGATCGACTAAAACTTCTCCCAGAAGGAGTAACAACTCTGCCTGCATCTCGACTGTAATAAACTGTTCGAGGACGATATACTCGATATCTGGTGCTGCCGCGATAAACATAGACATAGTCAGGACTGCCGTAATAAAAATAAGTCCCGCCGAAGACTGGTCGATATCCTCGTCGATAATAGCCAACAGGAGTCGCTTCGCAGCGATAACCAGCATTTACGCAATCGTTGCGGCTGTCGTACACGGGTGCATTTGCCTCATGAGCTTCTTGAGCCGCCTGTATTTGAGCATCACAGTTTTCTGCCGCCATTTCTGGTGCAGTCGGCTTGGTTGATAGCTGACCCGTTTCATAAGCCTGGAGCAATACCTGATATTCATCATTCTGCTTTTTAATATCAGTACGACACTGTTCAGCATTTTCATAAAATACCGCTTCTTGTTCAGCATTGCTGGCGGGATTAGAACTGGCGGGATTGGGATTTTGAGTCGAACGCCGCGTTACCTGACTTTTATTGCTACTGCATCCTGACATAAGAACAGCAAAGCTAGCGGTCATCGCCAAAAGTTGCTGCACCTGCTTCCGCTTGATCGAGCGCAGTTTCAACTCTCCAGGCTGATTCTTTTTAGGCATTTTATTAAATTCTTTCTCTCAACTGAAGTTAGTATGCCCTGAGAGAACTGTTATATTTCGCTATTCGAACCAATACAATTAAGATTAGGTAATTGACAAGTCATAAGCTTTAGACAGCAGTTGACAGACAATCAATTACATTTTGTTACCCTGCTGCCGTCAGTCGAAAATAGAATTTTTACTCCTTACTACTCAAACCTCCGCCCATTTTCTGAGCAAATTAGCAATACTCTTCGAGATCAAGTCAAACTCTGAAGTCTTACCAGATTTGGCAAAAACTGCTCGCCGCGCTGTTTCTAGGTCGAACAGAATTTCGCGATCGCTCCCGTCTCGGATAATGCTTTGAATCCAGCCAACAGCGACAAACCTAGTTCCCTTCGTCACAGGATTTACTCGATGGAGGGTGGTAGAGGGATAAAAAATTGCGGAACCCGCCTCTAGCTTATAGTTATCTTCTGACTGTACTCCTTCAACGGTTAATTCTCCCCCTGAGTATTCATTGGGAGCATTAAGAAATAGAGTAAAAGAAACATCAGATCTACATAATCCTGATTTTCCCGACATTAGGGCATTATCAACGTGAGTATCATATGACATGCCTTCACTGTATCGACTCAACAGTAGGGAATGAATCGATTTGGGACGAATTGCTGTCTGAAATAGCTGATTTTTGAGCAAGGCAGACCTTATTTTTGCTTTTAGCTCTGTTTGAGAAACTCCTGCTTTTAATTGCTGATTATTTTTGACTAATTTTGCATGCCAACCTGCCGTTAATTTGCCGTCTGTAAATTCTGCTTGTGATAGAACCTCTCTAATCTCGGTTAATTCATCAGGAGATAATATTTGGTCGATTGAAAAAATCATGATTTGGATGGAATAAATTACTGATCAGCAGCTTATTGATTTTAGCTTTCAATAATTTTGCATATTTACTTTATTTCATTTGCAGCAAGAAATTGTCTTGTAAACCACAGTACAATCTGATACTTCTGATGTGAATTAGAAAATTATATGGCTCTCAAAATCTGATGTGTCTTTAAAAGTCAAGACTTGATCGTGTCTCTAACCAAGGAATGTCAATCTACTTGCTTCAGAGCAAGCTGATAGCGATAAAACCCCAGGCTAGAGCCAAACTAATTCACATCAGTCATCTAATCTCAATTTTTACTTGTTGAATTCAATTTGGGAAACCAAACCATAAATTTCTGAAGGTTCTTTGACTGGCGCTGTTGGTGGTTCGACAGATGGCACAGCGGTTTTTAGTTCCGCTAAACTGTCTGTAATAACCTGATGCGCTTGGGGATCTGCCTGGCTTTTTTGGGTGGCAACAGTTTGATATAGCTGTTCTGTATAATCAACAATACCTTTAGAGTCTTGATATTCAACTACTTCCACGATCTGATTATTAGCGATCGCTGCATCATATTTAGCTGCCGCATTTTTGAGCATTTCTACCATTACGTCTAGGATAAACTCTGGCGAGTTAATTTGCGATCCAGGAATAACGGCGATCGCATTATCAATTGATGCCAAAGATTCATCAAGCAAAGTTTCAACTTCGGGGGATTCTGGCGCAGACTGAATTAATTCGTTTAGTTGAACCAAAGTTGGTTTGAAGTCTTCTGCCCCTCTTTCTGGCAACACAGTTTCAATGTCGCTATAAAGTTCTTCTACAGGATGCCCAATATGCGGTGCCGCCTGCTCATAATTTTCTAGGGCAACTAGTTCTTGAGCAACATTTAAATGACCTTTCATTAAGCCCAAAACTGCTACATAATCCACATCAGAGTTTCCCGTATCTATTGCGCCTTCGCCGCCTTCACCACCTTCGCCACCTTCGCCACCTTCACCACCTTCGCCGCCTTCACCACCTTCACCACCTTGGCTAGCTTCACCACCTTCGCCGCCTTCGCCACCTTCACCACCTTGGCTAGCTTCACCACCTTCACCGCCTTCACCACCTTGGCTAGCTTCACCACCTTCGCCACCTTCGCCACCTTGGCTAGCTTCACCACCTTCACCACCTTCGCCGCCTTGGCTAGCTTCACCACCTTGGGCAATCATCAAAAGGTCAGCTGTGGCGATATCAGTAACTTCATTCACGCTTTCGGCATTAGATGATAAAGTCTGTGTCCCTACCGCCGTAGCAAAACCTATAGCTAGAAATAATTGAACAGTTTTAATATGAGTAGACATAGTAGTTTTATTGATAGGAATTCTTAATTAACTTTGAATAAGTACTTTACTACTATTGATAATCTAAGTCAACAGTGCTTTATGATCCAATTATCCTCATATTTGCTCATAAAAAATCGAGCAATTGTTGCCCGATGAGGTATGTTTTGTTTTGACCAAAAAAATGTATTTGAAACTGTTTGCCAATCTAGCGATCGCGGAAAGTTAAGAATGAAACAAATCTATTTTGCGAGCGCCGTACCCAAGACGCAGGTTCTTTCCAAGTTCGCACCATCCATGTTGCTACCTTCTAACTCAGCAACCAACAAATTTGCCCCAGTCAGGTTTGCCCCCGCTAGATTTGCCCCTCGTAAATCGGCTTCTTCTAAATTGGTTTCGCTCAGGTTTGCCCCTTGAAGATCCGCCTGAGACAAATTAGCACCTTTGAGATTGGCGCTATTGAGGTTAACTCCCCGTAAATCTGTGCCTCTAAGGTCAACTCCTTTAAGATTGACTCCCGTTAGATTTGCTCCGCTTAAAAACGCTCCAGAAAGGTGAGCCTGAGCTAATTTTGCCCCCATCAGGTTAGCGCCTCTGAGATTACTACCGCGTAAGTCGGCATTGCTAAGATCCGCCTGCATCAAATTTGCGCCCAACAGATTCGCCCGCAGATCGGCAAATTTCAAATCTGCTCCAAGAAGATTTGCACCATCTAATCTGGCTCCCTTAAGGTTGGACTGAGAAAAGTCTGCCCCGACTAGGTTTGCCCCTGCCAAATTAACTTTTTCTAATTGGCAATTAGCCAAATCTTCGTCTTCTAAATCGATGCCTGGAAAGTGCTTTTCTGTGCCTGCGCGAACGGTATCTACGGTCATTATGAGTGTTTTAACGTTGGACAATTAATAAATTAAATTTTAATTCCATCTCCAGCAGATAGTTTTTAGCTATCAGTAGCCTTGGTGGATGGAGTTTTCTGCTTCGTCTTACCAGTATCTACTAGCCACATGCCCGTGGCAATTTTAGGTTGATAAGCCTGGAGTGTCATTCCCTGCTGCATTCCCATCACCAAGAGCGACAACGCATCTAATAGCTTAGGGTCATATCTTTTACCTGCCAACGCCTGACAGTCTTCTAAAGCCTGAGCCGAAGGATTTTTGTCGGAATATTGTTTATAAGCCTTCATCTTCTGCTGAAAATCGGCTAACAGGCAAATAATCCTTGACTCCAAAGGAATTTCGTCATAAGCAAGCTGTCCTGGAATCCCTGAACCATCCCATGCTTCTCGTTGATGGGTCAAAATCTTGGAAACTGCTTCTAGCTGAGGCATTACTCTCAATACTGAAGCTTTCGGAGCAGACTTGTTCTCTAGGGCTTTTTGTTGCACTTGCGATCGCTTGTTGCGCTCTCTCGTAACGTCGGGTAAACCAACTCGATGCAATAAGCCAGACAAATATAGTCTTTTTGCTTGCCAAGCAGGAAGATCGAGTAGCTGAGACATTGCCTCTGCCATCGCTGCCACTTCAGAAGCCGCCATGGGGTTACTAACGTCAGTAGCATCTAACAACTGAGCCATGCGCAGAAACGCCTGCATTTCATTGGAAGCAATATTCTCGCTGAGATCCTTAAAGCCTTTAAAGTTAGTCCCTTGTTCGGGCTGATTTAGGGTTTTACGGGAATCTTGCAGATATTTGACTACCTGAGATACTACCGCATCAAGGTCATCTCGCTGCCTGGGAGCTGATTCGGCAGTCATCTTGGCTACTCGTTCTGCCATTAACTCAGCTAAATCAGGGTCATATTTTTTGACATGGTCGATTGCTAGCTCTACAGTTTCCCGCACTAGCTCTGGCTCAAATGTCCAAAAGCCATAGAATTTACGTTCTAAATCTTCTTTCGGCTTATGATCACCATAGTCTGCGTCAGATAACTCCTGACACAGCACCATTGCCGTATAGGTAGGAGACAAAATCATCAAGTGCCACTCTTCAGCTACGGGATCCTCTGGCTTAAGATGAACCAATGCTACATTTTCTTTCTGACTAGTAGGATGGCTCTCAAATCCCGAATCGGGAGCTGCCATTAGGGTGACATGGACTGATTTATCTGCCAAATCACTATAGCGATCGGCTTCTTCTAAGTACCATTTACCTCGCTGAAAAGCCGTTACCATCAAAGGCGCACTCTGAGAATCCAAAATAAAGTCTTCTAGAGCGTGGCAAAGGGCAACCAAAGTATTTTTGTAATAAACACCCAAATTGAGAGGCTGCTTGTCATGACCATGAGCTTGATCTAATCTTTGTAATATCGAGCCTTCCAGCATAGTAAGTAGTATGTTTTATTAAATTTCTGGTGCGATCGCCAAGGATGCACCTATGGTTAATTTATATTGGTTTTTAAACAGTAGCAGTTATTTTCCGCTGTTCTGATTTTACAGGAGCGGTTAAAGCTTCTTCTAGGGGAGCTTTACCTAACTTATCTTCTAAGATCTGCATCACCTCTCGACCAAAATCATTGGGATTTTGTTTCCAGGCTTGAAGACACACTTCGCCAAAGAAAGAGCCAAACGGTTCGGGATTCCACAGCAGCTTTTTGGCTGTCCATGGCATTAAACTCATTGGATCGTATCCTGGTTTTAAGACTTTCTTCTCTAGAGCATATTCTTCCAGATGGGTATGGGGTTGCAGACCAATGAAGAAAATTGCTGGTTCAACTTTATCTCTGCCAAAAATTGCCTCTAGCTCTCGATGGTAGGCAATAGTTTGTCTAATAGTTTCATAAGTTTCGTCAATCACGTTAAAGGAATAGTTGACGGAAACAAGATCATCAAAACCAGCTGCTTTGAGGTCACGACAGTTTTGCAAGACGGTACGAAGATTGTACCCCATTCGCATTTTGCGAACTAGCTCCTGTGAGCCGCTAGTGATGCCGATCTCAAAATAATTCATCCCCGTTTTAACCATTAGATCTGCCAGTTCAGCAGTCACATTATCAGCACGGATGTAAGCCGCCCAGTGAATATCTTCCATCCCTGAATCTACAATTTTTTGCAGCAGCTCGATCGCATCAGGAATATATTTTTTAGCGGGGATAAACTGAGCGTCCGTAAACCAAAAATTGCGAATGCCGCGGTCATATAGCTGACGCATTTCTTTGACCACCTCATCAGCAGGATTGATTCTTACCTGTTTGCCTTCCACTACGGTATAAACGCAATAGCAACAGTTATGAGGACAGCCTCTTTTTGTTTGCACGCCGATATAAAAATCGTTGTCTTGCAGATAATAATCAAACTCCGACCACACCTGAGCTATGTAGTCATAATCACAGGCACTCTTTTCAATTGGTGTAGGCCATTCGTGGATCAATCTTTCTCTAATTTGGTCTTCTCCCACAACATAGCAGCGCTCGTCGCGAAATTCCTGATTACTCAGAATCTTGGTCAACAACTGTTCTCCTTCCCCAACAGAAACAATTGTGCCACGGGGCAAGGAATCTTTTAACTGCTCATAAAATACGCTTACTGCTCCACCACCAACAACAGTACGAGCTTCTGGATGATATCTCTTGGCTCGCTCTAAACCTCGTTTGATCAAACTATTGTTACGCCACAGCTCGCCATAGTAAGCTGTTGCTACCTTCAATCCGCCCAATGCCCCCCGCAGCCTAATTAGAGGATTTTTGGCATAGTAAAACTCAAAAGCATTTTGTAGGGGATTACCGCCTCTTCCTCCTACTGGAGCATAAATTTGAATATCTCGCCACGAAAACACCAACAAGGATGGTTGGAATTCATCGACGCATCGATCCAAAGCCCGATTAAAATCTAACGGAGGGACTGTCCCCAAGTCAAAAATCTTTTGTTCGACTGCGGGAAAAAGCTTGTGTACATGATCGGCAAGATAAACTACCCCGATAGGAAAAATCGGGTTACAGGGTAGGCGCACATAGAGAATTCGCTGGGTCATAGGTGAGAAGATTTTTAAGTTTTTGCAAGTTTTATGAGTTCAGTGGGGGACATAAACCATTTTTTCATTACAGATGGTCACAGATAATTCATATAACTTAACTTTAGCGAGATTGTTTACTAGAATCAACCAAATTTCACTTAGATTATCGATTTTGATGCTCAAACGAAGCTTCTGCCACCATAAAAGCCGTAAAAAAGTTCATATTTGTATCAATTGATTCTAGGTGTTTATTTAAGTATTAGCTAAAATAATGGCTTTGGGTAAAAAATAAAATCTTTATTAAGAAGTATTCCGACTAGAAAGTACCAGATAAAAGATTATTTAAATATCCATCGGTAGTAAGTTTTACAACTATTGGGGATCAGCTAGTGTTAGGTTATGAGTGAATATAAAAAACCTAAATTAACCACAATTCTTCAGTAATTATGTCCCAGACATTAGATCCTCTTTTTGGCAATGAAAACGACAAAATCCTTTGTTGCTACGTAAATGCTACCAGCCAGATACAAGTAGCTCGGATCACGAATATTGCTAACTGGTACTTCGAGCGTGTCGTTTTTCCTGGGCAGAGACTAGTGTTTGAAGCCCTAGATGAAGCCGTGCTAGAAATTCACAGCGGCATGATGGCTAGTGCTATTTTGTCAGATACGATCCCCTGCGCAGGAAAAACGACACGCTCGAAGTACCAGTTAGCAATATTCGT
>JBCBWB010000194.1:0-8824 GCA_039817275.1 Cyanobacteria bacterium J06648_1
AAAAGAATTGGAATTTTAACCAGTGGTGGAGATTGCCCAGGATTAAACGCTATTATCCGCGCTGTTGTCAAATGTGCCAGCCAGAAGGGATGGGAAGTATATGGTATTCCCTATGGTACGGAAGGTTTTTTGAGACTAGAAAATGGTAAGTGTCATTCACAAGATTTACAGCTTAAAGAGAATGGCTATGATATGCCAGGATTTCTTCACGGCATTGATATTCTGCAATTTCTTAGTGGCAGTATTTTAGGTTCATTAAGTAAAGGTAATCCTGGAGATAAGGAAGTTGCCCGCACTATAATTAAAGGCTATCAAGACCTAAAACTCGATGCTCTTATTGCCGTGGGTGGAGACGGTAGCTTAGATATTATCTATGACTTGGCACAGCAGGGTAACTGGAATTGGGTGGCAATTCCTAAGACTATAGATAATGACGTACCCTTTACTGAAAGATCCGTCGGTTTTGATACGGCAGTAGACAAGGTGACATCGGCACTCTACGATCTTACCTTCACCGCAGCCAGCCACGATCGCACGATGATCGTGGAAGTAATGGGGCGTAATGCAGGGCATTTGGCACTATCATCAGGGATTGCAGGCGGTGCGGATATTATTTTAATTCCCGAACTAGTACCCAAGATCGATCGCCATCTAATTACAGACATTTGCATTCACATTGCTAAACTCCGCTCTCAGGGTCGTAAATTCGCCTTAATTGCGATCGCTGAAGGCGTAAAAAATCATGCAGGAGAAAGACAAAAGGCGATCGCCGATTATTTGTCTTTACAAATCGATAAAGTAAGCCACGAACTCTGTCTGAGCGATAAACCAGAATTTTGCGACCTCGACAAAATTGAAACGCGATCGCTAATACTGGGACATATTCAGCGTAGCGGTACGCCTTCTTCCTACGACCGCCTATTAGCTGCCACCTTTGCCAAAAAAGCGGTAGATCTAATTGCTGATGAAAAGTATAACCAGCTAGTCGTCTGGCAAAACGGCGAGGTACAAATTAAGCCTTTGGATACAGCGATCGCCTACATCAAACAACGTCATAAATTGGGCATTTGTCCCAACCCTGTCGATTGTAACGGTCTTCTAGTACAAACAGCGCGATCGCTCGGAATTTATCTCGGCAGCTAATATAGTCAGAAAGGCTTTTCCCAAAGAATAACGTGACCCATAAGTCACATGTATCTATAACCACTAACCACTACCCAATAACCAATAACCAATAACCAAATCATGTTAGCAAGAACTAATTCTTCTCAATCGCCAAAAATCAAAAAAATTGCTCGTACCTTCCGCCTGTATGGCTGGATAAGTTTCTTAGTTCAAATCGGATTAGCCTTTGCAGCGACACTAATTTTAATCTTCGCATCGTCTGGGCAAAAATTTAGTCAAGATATCTCTACAGGCATTGGTATAGGAATATTTTGGGCTAGTTGCAGCTTTATGGCTTTGTGTGCGACTATTTATCTGGCATATCACTATATTCGTGTTGCTAAAGGTTTGTTGCACAGACCAGAAGCTATACTACATCCTCGTAAATCGGAAACCGTCGAACTGTTACGCTTCGGCACAATTATTGGCTTCGTCGGCATCTTACTAGGGCTATTCGGTACGGGTTCTAGTCTTGGCGTATTAATAGCCAAAACCGTATCTCAACCACCTGGAATGGCTATTACTCATCCAGAAAATATAGTTCGAGCTTTAGATGTCTTTGTTGTTATGGCTAACATTAATTTAATTGCTGCCCATTTTGTTGGTGTAGTTATCTCTATTTTGCTCTTGGAGAAACTTCATCTGCATCATCGCTAATCGATGCTTTGGAATTAACGATCCATAAATTAACCGTATGCATTGAAATACTCAAACATTTAATCAGGCTACTTATTCACGATCTGAGATTTTTAGATGTTCCTGTTTCTTATCGATTCATGTCTTAATTCAGCTTACAAAAATTTATCTCAAAGCCAAGACCATCACTTTTGCTTCTCCAATCTAATTTAATTTAGTACTGTTACTAATGGATTTAGGTCTTTGAACTTGGAATTGTGTCAAGCAGATTTTATAAAAAAACATTAATTTTAATTCTTCGTTACAATATGAGCAACAATTTTGTTTTAACCATTTTTCAGTTACAGTTAATGTTTCCTAATCTTTTTCAAGCAACAAAAGAATACTGGCACCAGCTAGATGAACTGGAGATTGCTTACCAGCAAGGTGACATCCCTCTAGAAGAAGTAGATGCTAAAGTAGCTGATTTGATGGCAGAACTAGCTGCTGAACGTCGCGCTGCTTTTAGCTACTTTTGGCAAGGCTGCCTGCATTGGATGACGACACAAAAAGAGACTGTCATTGGTTTAGCTATCTTAGGGGCGATCGCTTATGCTTGGGTGCTTACCAGTACGGTATCCTCAACTATGACGATCTCATAATTATCTTCGTCTTTTAACAAGCTATGTTACAAATACCTGGTTTTAGCCAACACTCCCTGAACACGAGCCTCGGAAAGATGGCTTACTATGAGGCAGATCGCGGTCCCTGGCTGTCAGAAAAAGTTTTGACAAAACCCCTACCAACCTTAGTATTTCTCCACGGTTTTGGCGGTGGCTCTTCAGCTTATGAATGGTCTAAAGTTTATCCTGCTTTTGCCAGTGAATATCGTATTTTGGCACCAGATTTAATTGGTTGGGGTAATTCATCTCATTTAGACCGTAACTATCAGATTGATGATTACTTAAACAGTCTTACAGAATTCCTAGAGCAAAGCTGCGAAGAACCAATAACGGTTATTGCCTCATCTCTGACAGCAGCTTTTACCATCCGAATAGCTATCTCTCGTCCTGAGTTGTTTAAATCCTTAATTCTCACTACACCAGCTGGACTTTCGGATTTTGGCGAAAATTACACTCGCAGTTTTTTTGCCCAACTAGTTAGTACGCCAGTTATAGATCGTTTAATTTATGATTTTGGTGTCGCCAATGAGTTAGGAATTCGTAATTTTTTGGAACAGCGTCAGTTTGCCCGCCCCGAACGAGTCTATTCAGAAATAGTAGCAGCCTATTTGGAATCGGCGCAGCAGCCAAATGCTGAATATAGCGCTCTTTCTTTCGTGCGAGGAGATTTATGTTTTGACCTATCTCAATATATCGAGCAACTGACGATTCCTACTGCTATTATTTGGGGTCAGAAATCTCAGTTTACAGCCCCTGAGATTGGCAGGCGACTAGCAGCTATGAATCCGACTGCGATTAAGGTTTTTCAAGAAATAGAAGATGTTGGTCTCACTCCACAATTAGAACTACCTGCTGTTACTATTGGTCTGATTCGTAAATTTTTGAACCTTGAACTTGCTTAAAATTTATTTAATTCGATCGTTTAAACTGATAAAAAGCCGTAGCGACAATAGCTAGCATGGGTAAGATAAAAACAAAAGCATTCCCCATAAGATTGGAGTTATCTCGTCTATGGTGGCGGGTTCTTGATGATGATGGCTCGTATTCGCCACGTCAATACCGTGAAACAGAGGTATTAAATAAACCAAGCTGTGTATGAAATAACGTTCCCAGTAAAAATACCGCCCACAGAGCAATAATTTTCTCTTGGTAATCAATCGCATTGATTTTAGCCATCTCGATACTCACAACTAATCATTGACGTAGCTAATATTTGCTAAAACTTCAGCTTCTACTCTAGTTGCGCCCTGAACTACTAGAACGGAACAGGGGGCATGATGAATCACGTAGTTGCTCACGCTACCCAGAAACATCTCTGAAATATTTTTGCGACCCCGACGACCAATGACTATAGTATCTGCCCCCCAGTCTTTAGCGCGTTGCGAAGCCATGCCGCCAGGCTTGTCGCCAATTCCTAGATTGCAATTCCCTACATGACATTCATATTTACAGTTAATCCCGAGTTGGCGGGCTTTCTCTACCAGTGTTTTGAGCCAATCATTAACTGTATCCACTTCTTGTTTGAGTCGTTGATGACCCCAATCGTAACGTTCTCCCGATAGATCTACATCGTACAGAGTCCCAATTCCAATCCAAGGCGATACATCCTGCATTGTCCAATCAATGAAATGTATCAAAAGCATTTCAGTTGTTCCAGATTCGGCTAAGGAAAAGGCAGAATCTAAGACTGTTGCTGCTTCTGATGAACGATCTAAGGCGACCAATATTTTTTTAAACATAATTTTTTCTCTTAGCGAAATTTGGCTTTTGTTAGTCGTTGGTCGTTAGTTGTATGAAGTAATTTCCACTTGTTGATCGACTACTACCCACTACCTACCCTTCGGGAGCGGAGCATTCCCTTGCGCCGCAGCGCATTCGCGCAGTCCGTCCTTCGGACTAGAAGCCAAAGGCTTCGCGCGACGCGGGGTCTCCGCTCTACCTACTACCCACCAACTGGCGATTCCGAATTGTTTGCCCTGTTAGTAATTCCGCTACATCCATGCCATTCCCAATCACCCCAGGAATACCTGGATAGCCGGCCGTAGCCCCAACTAAGAATAGATTGTGCAATTCGGTTTTATAGCCCAAACGGTTCAAACCTATCTGTTGCGGAATCAATTTTGCACCATACATATTGCCTTCTGGCTGACCCAAAAAATGTTCGCTAGTTGTGGGCGTGCCAAATATCTTCATGCGAATATGTTTATCAATATCGGGAATTAAATCGCGCACGCTAGTCATTACCTCTTTATAAACAGCCCGCTTTTGAGCTTTATAGGCTTTTTCATCTGTCCTATGGAGTTTCTTAAACGGCTCGTAAGGACAGACAGTAGTAATCTCAAGAACATGATTCCCATCTGGTGCCATGCCTGGTTCGTCAGATTTTAAAGTAGGACAAGACAGGAAGATCCAAGGCTGTTTTAGATTGCCATTAAGCTGCTGTTGATAGGCTTGATTTAGGTTACCGTTGGGATAGTACCAGATATTCCAATTACCAATTCCGTAATCGGCGGGATTGAAGCCAGCATCTAAACCTAGATAGATGTTAAAAGCGCTGGCAGAATATTCATAACTGGTCAGGCGATCGCATTCTTGTTTGCTAAGTGCAAAATGATCGTGCATTAATTTAATAGTCAGCTTGGGGTCGAGATCGCTTATGTAAGCATTATCAGCTTGATATGTTTTACCCCCCGCGTAAACACCAACTACTTGATGATTCTCTACTTCGATGTGCTGCACTGGGGTAGAAAACTTAACCACTCCACCACCTTCAGTAATCACGGAAACGATGCTATCGACCAGATGTTTGAAGTGATGTCGGGGATAGTATGCACCTTCTGAGTAGTCATAAACTAGGGAAGTGTGGGTAATTAGGGCTATTTCTGAGGGAGGTGGATCTGTCAAATATTCTGTGTCAGGAGTAAATACCTACAATGGAAACCTCCCTTCAAACTCAATTGCAAATCGATTCAATGCACTTTTCCAGTTTCTGATAGGCATTGTCCATTTCTTAGAAATATTGTTAACTGCTAGGAAAATTACTTTCATCACCGACTCATCAGTCGGGAAAGAACGATGATTGCGTAAAACCTTTCTCAAAGTCATGTTCATAGATTCAATGGCATTGGTGGTATAAATCGCTTTACGGATATCTTGAGGAAAAGCAAAGAAGGGAACTACTCTCTCCCAATGATTCAACCAAGATTTCGCGATCGTAGGATATTGCTTGTCCCAAATCTCACCGAATTCGACTAAAGCTTGCTCTGCTTCAGATTCAGTGCGGGGCTAACGCCCCTAGCCCGCTAGGGCGGTCTGCGCGAATGCGCTGCGAACTGTACACTTTTTTGAGGTCGGCAGCTACAGCTTTTCTATCTTTGTAAGAGACATATTTCAATGAGTTACGAATCAGATGGACAATACATAATTGAACTCTGGTTTTGGGAAGCGGAAGCAAAGCTTCCCAGTCGTCGAAGACGACGATCTGCGCATACGCGCTGCGCTTCAATTGCGTCAGGAAATCCTGTTAGTCCATCAACACATGCAATAAAGATATCTTTGACCCCCCGATTCTGTAATTCAGTCATCACCTGAAGCCAGAACTTTGATGATTCATTAGTCGTCATCCAGATGCCCAATAACTCTTTCTTGCCTTCTAAATTGACTCCCAATGCTAAATGTACAGCCTTGTTGATTACTCGTCCCTCATGACGTACTTTAACCACTAGAGCATCCAGAAAAACAATCGGATATATTTCATCTAAAGTCCGATTTTGCCATGCTTTTCGCTCAAACTCGACTGCCTCAGTTACGTTGGAAATCAATGTATGAGATACTTCTACGCCATACAAATCTTGTAGCTGTTCTTTGATGTCACGTGTTGTCATACCACGAGCATATAGGGACAGAATCTTATCATCGAAGCCATTAAAGCGAGTCTGTCCCTTCCTGACGATTAAAGGTTCAAATTCTCCTTGGCGATTGGCGCAGCCTAGCCGAAGGCATCGCGAGGAACTGATATTTCTGTTTCGCCAAACTCTCCTTTGATCTTTTTTTGGCTGTGACCATTACGACGATTTTTGGCTTTCCCCTTTTCTACCTCAGTTTTATTTTCCTGAAGATGTGTATCTATTTCTGCTGTCAAACATTTCTCTACCAAGGCTTTTGTCAGTTCTTTGAGGATTCCTCCTTCACCCATTAGGTCTTCTGGGTTCTGATAATCTTTGAGTAGCTCTTCGATTAATTCTGGTCTGATAGTCATGATTAATGTCGTGATTAATTAGTTCTTTCGTTCTTCTTTTAATCTTTGACACAGTTTATTTTACAGTCCCAAAACTATCGATAGAGATGCTATAGCTGCTCATCTCAAGGCTGGTAAGTCATTACCGTGGGCGAGACTAGTAGAACGAGGTAATCGACTGAGTATCAAGTAAAAATCTTATTTGTAACTACATATAAGCAAGCAGTTTTGCCAATTATGATATTAATCATTAATTAAGTTGTTTTAATAATGAATAAAATTAGTAATAATCCAGTTCTCTTTTTGGATTGGGTTTTATGCTGCTTGTTTGGCTTTCTAGCTTTATGTGGATTTATAGCTGTGTTTTTTGTAGCCGACAAACAGTTTGTAGTCGGCTGCACTTTCGGTTTATCTTTACTGTCTTTAATCTGGTCGCCATTGACCCGTAAGACAGGTTTAGTCAGAGTGATTCTAATTTTAATGACTGTATTAGTTGCTATTTCCTAAATAACAAGGATATTTAGCTCAAGCACCGCTTCGTAAGTTTACCTAAATCTAGTTTGAAAAAAGCCTTGATTTTGTATATACAAATACGTATATTTAAATTATGGAATTTGAATGGGACGAGGATAAAAATCAATCTAATCAGATAAAACATAACGTTAGCTTTGAAGAGGCTACAGAAATTTTTCGGTATCCAATGTACGAAATTGCTGATACTCGTCGAGACTATGGTGAGGTTAGATATATTGGGATTGGAAGCAACAATCAAATGGTAGTGCTGACAGTAGTTTTTACTGACAGGGAATCGAGGATTAGAATCATCTCAGCACGTCCAGCTAGCAAAAATGAGAGGAAACTATATTATGAGTATTGTACGTAAGCATGACAATGAAATACCTCCTATGAGCGAGGAGCGCGCCAAAGAAATTCAGTCTATGTCTGATGAGGATATAGATTTTTCCGATATTCCCGAATTAGACGAAGCATTCTTCAAGAACGCTAAACTGGTCAAGAGGCAACCAAATACCGAAGCAATTTCTATTCGCGTCGATACTGATACTCTTGAATGGTTTCGCGCCACAGCTAAAAAACATCCAGAAATCAGAGGTTATCAAACATTGATTAACGATGTGCTGAGAACTTATGTAACGCACCAAATAAACAACAAAGGTGACTCTTAAAAGTCTTAGACTCAGAAAAGTACTCAGTTTGAGCGGTCGCTTTTATTTTAGTAATTATGGATTATGAAACTTCAGGGAGTAGTTAGAACGGGAAAAAATGACTTTTCGTTTTGGATCGATAAATTATCGTCTTACTACACGCAAAAAACTGGAATGAAATTCTTTCCAGGTACGCTTAACGTTCATTTGCTCGACTGTAAATATTACTTTCCTAATGAATGTATTCGTTTGGGAAGAGAAGAATATGGCGGTAAAGTTTCAGTTAGCATGGCTGAATGTCTTATTTTTGGAAGAAAATCTTATGTTCTGCGAACCGATAGCGATACAGGAAAACATGGCTGTACTCCCGAACAAATTTTAGAAATAGCTACCGATGTTAAACTACGCGACCTCTATAACTTAAATGATGGTGATATTGTAGAAGTTGAAATAGAATCAGGAACAGCGGTCAGAATATAAACGTAGATTGTTGAGTCTAGTTTTTAGCAGGCTGTATTTTAGTAAAAATTAAGGTGTAAAGCTAAACTCGAATATTTGCCAGCTTAACAAATTCTCCCCAAGCATCAGCCAGGCGAATCGGTAAATACTGCTCGATAAACTTGCTTTGAGCTATGGGAGAAAGATTTAGTTGTTCTAACATTTGGATGCTCATGGCATCGGTATTCAGCAATTCTCCATTCCAATTTTGGAAAAACTGCTGAATTGCAGTTTCAATAAAAGATGTACTGCCTCCACAGTAAATTATGCGATCGAGTTGACCCAATGGGGGTAGCATCTCCAGTAACCAGCGCGATAGCAATTGCCAATATTCGCCGTCAGCCCGCTCTATTGTAGCCGATATTGCAGCTCGTTCCCGCTCTTGAATATTAAATGTCAAGGGGATAGACGTGACGCGACAGTCAGTTGTCGTAATAGGCGAGATTTGTAAGATTTAATAGAGA
>JBCBWB010000195.1:0-8800 GCA_039817275.1 Cyanobacteria bacterium J06648_1
TTTTAGTTTTGGTTTCAACTCTTTAGAAGAACCAAAATCTATTAATACCAAATCACCCATCAACTCTGGAGGAGAAATGCGACGGATAATATTTTGGGGTTTAATATCTCGATGAATTATAGGAGGATTTAGTCCGTGAATATAGTCCAAGATACCAAGCAACTTTTTAACTAGTTCCATTACTTCGACCTCCGAAAAATGAATTTCCTGCTCGATTACTTCTGCTAAAGAAGGTGCATCAATGTATGTCTGGATAAGAGCAGATCCGTAGAAATTTCCTTGAGGAAAACCTTGACAATTTTCTTCATTAATTTCCAAATAATCAAGAAATTGAGGAATATTAGGATGACTTAAACTTTTCAGAGTTTTAGCTTCTCTCTCAAATAGTTTATAAGTATCCCAGTCAAACAGATCGTTAAATTCCAGAATCTTAATTACAACTTGTTGATTAGTCTCATAATCATCAGCCAAGTAAGTAGATCTTCCCGCTTTGTGACTTATTTGTTGCTTAATTTTATATCGTTTGAACATTAATCTTTTTAACCACTACTTCTCAGCAATGTCACCTATCAAATTACTATCTTCTGTCTTCATTACCACGCCTGTTGCTACCAAAATACTACTTGCTTATTTATCATCTACTTTTACAACTCCACTGCGGAGTAATCTCTGACTACTAAAAAGAGCCAATTCTAACCAGGCGAATTACAGTGCGTTGATTCAAAGCAGAAGTAGGATCTAGATCTGGCAACGGCTCGGCAAAACCCAATCCTTCGGAGATTAGACTGTGGGGTAGATTATGCTGCTTCAACTGCTCGACTACTGCTTCGGCTCTTTTCTGGGATAGCTGCTGATTGACTACCGCACTACCTGTCTTGCTAGTGTGTCCTTGAACCTTAATCGCGATGTTTTCAGGATTAAACTCAGCAATTTCCGCGCTCAACTTGGCAATAGCTGCTTGGCTTTGAGGAGTCAGTTGTGCTGATCCTGTTGGAAACCGTACTTCGCCTCTGAGGCTTAAATCCCCTATCGTTGGCGCGATCGCAATTTTTTCGGGAGTAACCGTCTGGTGCTCTTTCGAGACTCCCTTGAGTTTTGCGGCTAGCTCTGGATTATCCTGCTCTACATTCTCCAGCAAGCGCTTGGTACGATTGACTGCGGGGGTTAAATACTCCGCGGTAAATAAGTTCGTGTCTGAGGGGATATCGTCGGTTTTACCAGCTAGAGCCAAAATACTGGCGATCGCTTTGATTCTCTGCTGTAATACTCCTGACTGCATCCACTGATCTGCTTCAATCGAGGAAAAGAATTTAATTCCCTTGGCTACTGTTTTGGCTGACTGAGGACTCATTTTGCCATCGATCGCGATTTGATGCGCCAGCAGGCTAGAGTCTTGCAGGGAGCTATCTATGTTTTGGTAGTAGGTAGAAACAAATTCCGTTACCGCCTCAGGATTATTGGTTAAGATGCGATCGCTAGCTACAATTACATCAACTATAGTTTTGGGTGCATCCGCACTGCTGAGAGCGACAGTATTACCTTCGCTTTGGGCGGTAGTGACAAAAGGCTCCCATAAGATACCTAGGGCAATATCACTATCAGACTGCATTTTTGACCAGGCAACGCTGGAGTCTTCTACCTCTACAGCTTCCAGATTCGCCAGCTTAAAATTATCAAACTTAGTATCTAATACTGTGGCCAAAAATTCACTAGGGGTATCCTTGGCATAAACAATTTTGAGCCATTTTCCTTGGCTAGCCTCTTGCTCAATCAGAGTTTCTAAGTCCACTAAAGACTTGAGTTGAGGATAGACTTGGTTATTAAAAACAACGGCATCAGCACCAACAGTACGATCAATTAAGCCAACAATTTTGCCTTGAGGTTGATAAATTAAATATCGATCTAATGTAGTCACAATAAAATCAGCTTTTCCTCGATCCATAGCCTCAGCACGAGCTTTTTGGTCGAATTCATTTTTATATGTCAGATCCAGATTTTGCTCTTGCAAAGCATTTTGAAATTTGATATTTCTTAGAGTCGAATAGCCGCTAAAAGTATCGCCTAGAGCTGTTAATTTAACATTAGTATGGGGAGTTATTATTTCGGCTTCTGTAGCGGCAAAACCTTGCCCGACTTGAATTATTATCTTAGCTAAATTATTTCTGAATATTAAACCAGTCCCCATGACTAAAGCTGCGACAGCTATAACCTTTAAGCCTTTTTTTGGTTGATTACTTCTGGGTTTGACTCGCTGCTCATTAAAGCTTTTAGCTTCAATATCTTTAATAGCCTGTTGAATATATTCATCTGGTATTTGCGCTTCTGTACCAGCATCAATTAGTTCCTCAATCGTATATCCTTTTACCTGTTCTTGATGAGTTGATTCAGTGTAATATCTAGCAGCTAATTCTAATATTTCATGAGCAGTATCTTCTGGAAGTTGTTCACCTTTATGTCTCATTATCGCTACCAAATGAATTATGTAGTCAGCATTTAACTAGGTTGCAAATAAATTTCTAATCTCGATTAGCAACAGCCAGCTAAATACCTATCACGTTTCAAATTAACGATTTTCGATCAGCTATACAATCTAAAAAATATGGAGACTTTTACTACTAACTAGAACAATATGGAAATAAACTAGAAGAGATATCGCTTTTGATAAGCTGTCACGCATTCAATTTACTGGTTGAGAAAAGGCACAAAGGGGCAGAAGGCGCTTGACGAGGCTTCGCTGACACTGGTGCAAAGCACCGCACGATCTACGCTAACGCGCTGTGCCGCATGTAAGAAAAGACAAGTATGCAATTTAAATGAATAACAGCTTACGAACAAATATTTTTGAAAGTTATTGCAATTAAT
Source organism: Cyanobacteria bacterium J06648_1 (assembly GCA_039817275.1). Classification (GTDB taxonomy): domain Bacteria; phylum Cyanobacteriota; class Cyanobacteriia; order Cyanobacteriales; family Xenococcaceae; genus Waterburya. The sequence goes on from JBCBWB010000195.1 coordinate 2,863, forward strand.
TATCAATAGTGTGTATGATACTGAAAAGAGATTCTTCGCTCCTACGGTCTGGGGCGAAAATAAGCAGAAGCTTGTATCTATCTGTCTATTGTGGATATATAAATCCTTGAATCAAAATTGCAGTTTCCTACGGACTTTGCCCATGATTAAGTTGCCTTGTCAGATAAATAATAATTCTTCTTAATAGTACCAACTATCCCAGAGAAGTAGTTGCTGCGTTTTAGCTAATCGCTTTTGCCAAGTTTGGGGGTTCTCCTCTCCCATCAGGGGGAAAAGTGCCTGGATTAATGAGCCAACATTTATCTTTTGCTTTTTCCCTTTCTTCTTCTAGTCGATTCATTCGGCAATCTGGATCGATTTGTATCCGAGCTGGCATGACTGGCAAAGAAGCTAAAAAACCCAGCTCGTTAAATCAAAACCATGTAATTAAAAATGAAAATATCTGCTGCTGCGCCAGTTTGGATTAATGCCAACCCTAGTTTTAAATATTTTGATGGTCGTATAGTTCGCTATTTGTCTCAGCGAGTACCGATAGCCTACTGGGAATACCATCAAGAGCTAGACGAAGCTAGCTCTCTCAGAGTGGCTCTAACTCTACTGCACGACTATGTCAAAACCAAATCCCAAGCCATAAATTTGATTGGTCATGGTACTGGGGGTTTATTAGGCTTGCTGTATGCTCGTCGGCACCCACAGCGCGTAAAATCTTTAACCCTGCTAGGAGTAGGAGCTGCTCCCTCAATTGACTGGCAGGCACATTATTATCAAATGCGGAAACTATTACCCTGTACTCAAGAAATAATCCTGGGTCGTTTAGTGCGCATGATGTTTGGTGATCAGAGTCCGAAAAATGCGATCAACCTAACTAAAATTTTGCAGCGAGATTTAGTTACGGCGCCAACGGCTCATTCACTATACCAAGTGGAACAGGTTAAGCCTGGGGGAGTATCAATGCCGATGATGGTCTGTGGTAGTGAGAATGACGGCATCATCGACCGTTCAAGTTTAGAGAGCTGGCAAGATTATCTTAAGCCTGGTGATGTACTGTGGAGTAGTACTTCAGGACATCACTTTGCTCACTACTTTTATCCCGAATTGACGGGTCGTCAAGTGATTAAATTCTGGCAACGGCTAGAAGCGCAAGCAACAACTATCTCCCCTGAGTCAAATATCCCAGAAGAGATCTGCTGTCATTACTTCTAGTTTGAGCCATTCGCGCCATTCCCGACGAAAGCTAGAGTTAAACTATCGTGGACTAAGAAATGCTGGAGATGATAAGCTCTCTCTTCTGTTTTGAGCAAAATTTGCTCGTAGAGATAACGAGTAGCGCGATCGCCTAAACTTTCTGCTTGAGCCGCCTGTTGACGCAACAGCTTGATAATTTCTTGCTCTGCCTTAAGATCATGCTCCACCATTTGACGCTCGCCAAATACACCATCTTCTTCCTGATCAAAGCAGCAGAGTTCAGCTAGTTTGCTAAAGCTGGCAGCGGGAATTCCTCCCAAGCCATTTTGACGTTCGCCGATGTCATGGACGTGTCCCTGGACTTCTTCGTAGCTTTCAGCAAAGAATTCATGCAGGGAGTAGTATTCTGAACCTTCAACAACAAAGTGATGCTTTTGGTACTGCAAGTATAGACCCTGGAAGCTCGATAGTACAGCGTTAAAACCTTCACAAACTGGTTCGGTGACGCTTTTGTCTAATAGAACTGGATTATCTTCGACATGACCATAGGGACGTAGCAAACCGGTGGTAACAGGCATAATTCTTGCTCTCATTAAGTAAATTTTATTGACAATAACAATTTAACATGAAAAGCTTGTTGCGAATTTACTGGAGTAAAAAAGGAGCTTAGCTGTGCTTTTAAAAACTGCTGTTTTGCTCACAAAATAAGGATTTAAGAGATTTTATGCAAACAATTAATTTCGTTATTTACTTTTAGCAAAAATAACTGACATTTTCAATAAACAGATGAACATGAGCCGAGCAAAAATAACTCATGGCGATCGCCTTGCCAGCGGCAGATAGCAAAGTCAGTCTTCTTAAAATCAGCCATTTCAATGCCAATTTGAGGCAAAATAGTCGTTAATTAGCAAATATTATGGAGCCTATCTGTCCTCCTCAAACAGACTTCTCTGCTCACAAAAAAAGAAAAATTCCTAGTTGGTGCCGTCCGACATTCTCTCCCGAACATGGAGTCTTACTAGTTTTGTTTGGCTCTTTCTTGACGGGAGCTGCTTTAGCTCAACAGTGGACATACACAACAACCTGGGCATTAATCTGCGCCTTTTTTGCTTTGCAGGCAGAGCATCCTTACATTGTCCAGCTCAAATTACGCAAAAACCTGAAACCCCGTTACGTAGTCTGGGGAGGAGTTTACGGAGCCATTAGTCTTTCTCTGGCGGTGTTTCTTTGGCTTCAGGCCCCTGCTGTGGTTTGGCTCTATCTCTTGGCTATTGTTGGTTTGATTGCCGATGGCATTGCCGTAATCAAGGGTCGGCATAAATCAAGAGCGAATGAAATCATTGGCTTTGCTGCCATTTGTTTAGCTGCACCTTTAGCCTATGTCGCCACAACGGGTACTATTTCCTCGACGGTAGTGGCAATTTGGCTCCTAAACAGCCTGTTTTTTAGCAGTGCTGTCTATACAATCAAACTCCGCCGCAAAAAAACTGCCGCGATCGCTCCTTGTGTAATTTATCATCTGCTTGCGGGAATAATTGTTTTTAGCCTCTATATTGCGAATCTACTCTCTTTAATTACGGCTTTATCTTTTACGGTTGCCCTAATTAAGCTGCTAGTCATTCTGAGATGGCAAGACTGGTATTGCCAGGGGAAGTTTCACGTCATCGTCCTCTTAGAAACTCGCTTTGCCCTAGTTTATCTGGCGATCGCTTCTATCAGTCTGCTGCCAGCTCATTTACCGCCTCAGTAGTTAGTTATTAGTTGTTAGTTGTTAGTTGTTAGTTGTTAGTTGTTAGTTGTTAGTTGTTAGTCATTAGTAGCTAAAAATAGTCCTTAAGAATAAACAGGATAATAGCTCAAGCGCGATCGCATTTTAGTTACGGGGGTCAATCCAGTAATTTTTTAACCGCCAGGCGAATGAACTTTTCATCCTCAGAATTTTGATAGGGATTTCCAGCCCGATGTCCCCAAATAGAAGGAATAGGAGAATACTGGGCATCGGCAATTATATCTGCTTCAGCTTGACAATCTTCAGGCGTAAAATATAAATCTGTGGAAGAAGGCATGACTAAGGTTTTGGCTGTAATTGACCTTAATGCCTGTTGATAGTCTTTGTGATAAGTAGGATTATTACCTACATCGCAATGCAACCAGGTATCAATCATTGCTAATAAGTCGTGGGGATCTCGTCGGCGGTAATTTGCTTCCCAGCCCCGAAGTAGATAATCTTCTAAGGAATCATAGCCAAACTGATAATATAGTCCTTCGCGATAGTAGGCTTGGGATGCAGCCCAACTGGCATAGATACGGGCAAAAGCGGCAAAACCACGATCTGGAATACTTTTAAACCTCGTCCCATTCCAGGCAGGATCGGCAGTTAGGGCAGTACGTAAACTGTGGAGAAACACTTTGTTGTGGTCGGTGGTTTTGGCTGTACCGCAAATAGCAGCAATTCTCTCTACCTTATCTGGATATAATGCGCCCCAATGATAAGCCTGTTGCGCCCCCATCGACCAACCATAGACTAAGGCTAGCTGATCTATTTCTAAGTTATCTAGTAGCTGTCTTTGGACGTTGATATTGTCTAGATGGGTGAAGTAAAAACCTGACTCGGCTAATTTACAGTCTGGATGGTTACTAGGAGAGGTAGATAAACCATTACCCAACATATTAGGAATGATAATAAAGTATTGACTCGGATCGAGAATGCCGTCAGGTTTGATTAACCACTCGATATCGGGATGCTGTGCGCCATAGGAAGTAGGATAGAGAATCACGTTTGATCTATCGCTATTTAACTCTCCATAGGTTTGATAGATTATCTTTGCTTCAGATAATACCGCCCCACATTGGAGGCTAAAGTTATTGATCGTGAATTGGTTAACGTTTCGATCCATACTGGGATTTTGAGAATTAAGCTAATTAAATTAGCATTTTTTGCCTTCGGCAATTTCAGAGAAAAAGCCGTACAATAAATAGTACAATAGTTAAAAATAAATTATGGATATTCACAGTGCGAGTCAAGCTAGAGCCAACCTATTTAAGTTATTAGAAAAAGTAAATCAAGATAGTGAGCCTTGTATTATTACTTCTCGTAAGGGTGATGGAGTTTTAATTTCTAAGGATGATTGGGAAAGAATTCAAGAAACATTATATTTAGAGTCTATCCCAGGCATGAAAAATTCTATCAAAGAAGGTATGACAACTTCTCTTGAGGATTGCGTATCAGAGGATGAATTGGAGTGGTAGACCGCCAATGGCAGTTAAAATTTACTAAATTAGCTCAAAAAGATGCCAAGAAGCTCGCTGCTGCTGGATTAAAACCCAAGGCTCAGAAATTACTAGAGATTATCAAGCAAAATCCTTTTACCAATCCCCCTCGCTACGAAAAACTTCAGGGAGATTTAAACGGTGCCTATTCTCGTCGGATAAACTTACAGCATCGTTTAGTATACGAGGTACTTGATTTAGAATATACAGTTAAAATTATCCGCATGTGGTCGCATTATGGAGAATAAAAAGCGATCGCAAAGAATGAAATACAAATCTGCACATTAAAATTAAGCAAACTATTAACCATATTTTTTTCCTATTGAAAACTGCTAATAATGTTTTGATTTACTTTCAAATAACCATCATCAACAATAGTAAAATGCTCTTTTAATTCCTGATGTGCTTGGGGTAAGGCATGAAAGGGCAAAGAAGGATAAAGATGATGTTCGGCGTGAAAAGGCATATTCCACATCATAAATTTGATGGGAAGCCAAGTTAGAGTAGTGCGAGTATTAGCCAGGGGATTATTATCGTAGCTGCATCCTGTATGCTCGGCTAACAGAATAAAGCGCAATATAGGTTGCCCGACGGCGAGGGGTAATAGCCAGAGAGTAATAAACCAGGGTTGTTGAAAGATTAAAGAAAATGCGATCGCCAGACCATAAACAGCAATTTGCCAGCGGTTTGAATTGATTACTTCGCTTCTAGCACTTTCGCTAATGTAAGGCATCTGATCTAGCTTGCCCGCGCAGACTCGGTAATGGGTTTTTAGTTTACCCAACCACCAGTTATAGCCGCTAATTTCTGCCAGATATTCCCGCAGGTTACTGGGTTGAATATCTTCTAATTCGGGATCTTTACCTTCTATGCGGGTATAGCGATGATGCCACTTATGATAGCGACGATAGAAGGTGCTGTTGTAACCAGACAGTACTCCTGCACACCAGGCAACTGCATCATTGAGGCGATTATTGGCAAAGGCCGTGCGATGAGAGCATTCGTGTACCACTGCAAACATGGAAGCCAAACTAAAACCATAAATAATTAGAGCAGGTATTTTGATCAGCCAGATTGTCTCACTAAGCCATAAATAGCCACTAACAGCCATGACGCTAAGATGTCCTATTAGCTGTAAGATTCCCAAGAGATTGGAGCGAGTGTTTAAAACCTTTAGCTCCTGGGTTGACAAAAGATCCTGGGCTTTATTCGGTTGGGATTTAGACTGGATGTCACTTACCATGAATTGAATTGAGCTTCGCTACTTTTGTTTTTCTTAGATTTTATCGCTTCTATTGGGAAAAAACGTCTCATAGTCATCAATTGCTCACCAACAACAATCTAATCTAGATGTCTAGACAACATGGTGATCGCCTTATCAAACCTGCATAGCAACTCGAAGTAATTAGTATTGATAGTTACAAATATCTCGCAAAGTTCCCCTCATAGTAAGACCTAGTTGTGAGAGGTGTTGTTTATTATG
>JBCBWB010000196.1:0-7118 GCA_039817275.1 Cyanobacteria bacterium J06648_1
CACTAACGTGCCATCGTCTGCAAAGCAGACTGGGAAAGCTTTGCTTTCCGTCTTGCCCGAAGGGCTGTGGATACCCTGACCTACAAGAGTATTATTTATCGGCTAGATGAGATTTGACATTTGAAACTATTTCTTAGATATCTGAGAAATCACGTTCATCAAAATTCAACTGGATTGATAAGTACCCTTCTCGCCTGTAAATGGTAATAATTTTAGAGGTTTGCGTTGTCAAGTAAATTCACACCAGACGTATAGTTAAACTTAATATGGAACAACCAACAGCAGATTTAGCGATCGCTTTGAGGTCTGAAGTGCGGGGAGAGGCCTTTTTCCGTTCGGCTTACTACGCTGCCCTTTTCTCAAGTTCTAAAAATACTGCCAAGATACTGTGGCAACTGGAAACTCAGACAAAAAACAGAATTATCGCCTATTTCGCGGTTAATAATCTTGAAGTACCAAAGTTGAGGTGGACTGCTGCCAAAGGTTCAATTTTGGGTGTTTTTTCTGTATTTTTTCCTCGGCACGTTGTTCTCAGAGAAATACTTAAAGAAACAGAATACTATTTAGCAGTTTTTCTGCGGCTGGAGGAACAGGCTCCTGCAAAAGACAAGGAGCTATTTAAGTATATAGTTGCGCACGAAGTTGCGATCGCTGAATTTGCAAAAATTGAATTAACCAATAGTGTTAAAAACTCTCTCGAACCAATTGCAGCCTTAATCAATAGATGATGAGCGCCAGCTTAAGTATAAGTTCTAACAATCCCTTGAGTCAGGCGATCGAGCATAATCGCCAGTAAAACAATGCCCAAGCCACCCACCGCCGCCAATCCTACGTCTAAGCGTCCGACTCCTTGTAAGACCATCTGTCCTAATCCTGGGACGGCAATCATTGAAGTAATTACGGACATTGATAATGCCATTAAAATCGCTTGATTTACTCCTGCTAGAATACTGGGCATCGCCAGAGGAATTTGGACTTCCCACAACAGTTGCCAGGGGGTTGAGCCAAAAGCGATCGCCGCTTCGATAGTTTCTCGGGATACCTGTCTGATGCCTAAGTTAGTCAGTCGAATCAAAGGGGGAATCGCAAAGATGATAGTTGCAATTGTCCCAGGTACTTCTCCAATTCCAAACAGCATGACTACGGGTACTAAATAGACGAAAGAAGGTAAAGTTTGCATGATATCTAGGAGAGGGCGGATCGTTCTTTCTGTGCGATCGCTCCTCGCGCAAATAATACCCACAGGAATTCCCAGGACGAGACAGAATCCGACTGCGGTAATTACTAAAGAAAAAGAAACGATCGCCTGCTCCCAAACGCCAACAAAACCAATTAAGGTCAAACAAATAATGCTGTAGATGGCGATCTTTTTGCCTGTTAACTTCCAGGCTAGCAACGCAATGATAATAATAAAAACTAGAGGGGGAACAGCAGTTAAACTTCCTTCTATATTTTGTAATACCCAGCGAATTGGCAGACTTACAGTTTGAAAAAAAGGGCGAAAGCGATCAACTATAAAGTTAATTAATTCATTAATCCAGTCGTCTAAGGGAACTGTATAAAGCTGGAAGGGATTTAAAACATTATCGATCAAGGACATAGTTTTCTAATGATATTGAACATGATTTTAGAGATAAATAATAACTATTCCTGTTTAACATTTAAAAAATTGGATAAAGCTACCCATTACCCATTAACAGCCGCTTCCAACCAACTATCAAATAACTCTTGATTGTCTTCCACCCATTCTTGGGCGTGACGCTGAATATCTTCAGATTTATTTTCCCCTGCTTTGATCCGCAAGCTTTCCTGATTTATATCCCCCACGGGAATTTGTACCAATTCAAACCAGCGTTTAGCGACTGGATTATCAGCTAAGAATTTATTATTAGCAACAATGCTCTGTTCAACTTTAGGAAACCCATGATTTTTACCATTAATCGAAGTATCTTCTTCGGTAATATTTTCTATCTTTGGCGGTAAAGAAGTGAAAGGAACTTCTAGCCAAACCACATCTTGATCTAATTTTAAAGTTGCGCCAATCCAATGAGGATTATAGGCATAAAAAATTACGGGTTCACCCTGCCGATAGCGGGTGATGCTATTTGCTAGCAGCGCAGCATATTGTCCTCGGTCATGTTCTACCGTATCTTTTAAGCCATATGCCGCCAGATGATGGTCGATAGTTAGTTCACAAGACCAACCTGGATTACAGCCAACTAGATTGGCCTTCCCGTTACCGTCAGAATCAAAAAGTTGGGCAATTTTGGGGTCTTTTAATTGTTCTATGTTGGTAATATTGTATTGCTCTGCTGTTTTGAGATCTATTTGATATCCTTGGATCGCATCCGAAGTCAGAAGTCCTACTCCCGTTAGCTTTTCTGTTCCGCCAGCATTAGCAAAATATTGTTCGTGTCCTGGGTCATAATAAACGATACTATAATCGAGATCGCCATTGGCAACAGAAAGATAGAGTGCGGGATATTCAATCTCTCTAGGTTTGTCTACCTGATAGCCGAGTTGTTCTAGTCCAATTTTGACAATCTCGGTTTGAAAATGTTCTTCGATCCAACTACTGTGGGCGGTGCGTAAAGTTACTGGGGATGGTTCGCCTTCGGTCTTATTTGATGATCTTGAGCCGCAAGCGACCAAGCTGATAAGCAAAATGACCGCAGCTATTTTCAAACTAGATCTAAAACCAGATCTAAAACTACTCTTGGGCAATTGTTTGGCAAACATTATTTGACAAGCATTATAGGATTAATTTTTTAAGATCGTAAATATCCTGGATAAAAGCACGAATATAATCATTGGCTGGCTGGTTGAAAATTGCTTCTGGTGTGCCAACCTGAACAATCTTACCCTCTTTCATTACGCCAAGGCGATCGCCAATCTTAAATGCTTCATGAACGTCATGGCTAATAAAGATAATTGTTTTCTGTAATTCTGTTTGCAATCGTAACAATTCCTGCTGCATTTCTCGCCTGATCAAAGGATCTAAGGCACTAAAAGGTTCGTCCATGAGCAAAATTTCTGTCTCTGTGGCTAGGGCGCGGGCTAAACCTACTCTTTGCTTCATACCACCACTGAGATCGCCAGGTAAACGATCTGCCCATGGTTCTAGTCCCACTTTAGCAAGATATTCCAGACTTTTTTGACGGCGTTCAATTTTCGGGATGCCCTGCATTTTGAGTCCATATGCCACATTCTCCGCTACGGTCTTATGGTTAAATAGCCCAAACTGCTGAAACACCATCGAGATTTTGCTTAACCGAATCTCGCGCATTCTCTGTTCGCTGACGTGGGCAAGATCTTCTCCATCGAGGTATATATGACCGCTGGTGGGTTTAATCAAGCGGTTGATGCAGCGGACTAAAGTTGATTTGCCCGAACCCGACAGCCCCATAATCACAAATAATTCACCCTGCTTAATCTTGAGGGAAAGATCGGCGATACTGACTACCTGATTAGTAAGCTGCAAAATATCATCTCTGGTTTTACCGTCCCTAAATAGCTTGAGGGCAACTTGAGGTCGATCTCCATAGATTTTAATCAGATTCTCCAAACAAATTTTGAATTCTGAATTTTCCATTACTTTCAAGTCAGACATTGAAGCTAATTTTAATTCATGGAATTGAGTGCCATAGCATCAATGCTCTATTTTAAGCTCATCTTTAAGCTGGTCACGTTTCTACCTCATTTCTAGATTAATTCGTAATTCGATTCAAAGAAAGCGATCGCCATAAAAACATACGCTACCGTACAGACGAGCGACCCTGCGTTATGCGAAGCGGCTTGCACTTGACGCATTGAGTGTATCCTTTAGGACGCCTATGACTCTAGGAACGCGCGAGTATTGACAGTCAATTATTTTTTATCTAAACTAAAAACATACGCTGGCGTATGGTGAAATAAAGATTGGCTTTAACAAAAAAAGATTGGATCGACGCGGGATGGGTAATGATGGCAAACAAAGGTGTTGCTGCAGTTAAAGTAGAGGTATTAGCTCGTCAACTAAAGGTGAGCAAAGGTAGCTTTTATTGGCATTTCAAAAACCGTCAGGAGTTATTAGAGGGGATTTTGCAGCGTTGGGAAAATGAAACTCTATGGCTGTTTGAAGAATCACAAAAAGCAGCTACGCCGAAAGACAGGCTGATTAAATTATTTGCGTTGGCAGAGGAATTGTGTAACCAGCCCGATCCTGAAACAGCAATCTTTATTTGGGCAAACCAAGAGCCAGCAGTTCAAGAAAGAGTACGTATTATTGAAACCAAACGGGTTAACTATCTCAATCAACTGCTGCAAGAATATGGTTTTGATGAGGCTGAAGCCAGACATAAAGCAGAGATTGGCTACTTCGCTTTTATGGGTTTTTGGGAGCGCAAAGAACGAGATAAAAAATTCGATCTCAGCATGGAAGAGTTTGGTAATTTCTTAATTGGCATGCTGTTATCGCCAGTAAAGAACAGCAATGAAGAAGGCGGTGTAAATAGTTTGGAGTCAGAATTATGGATAGACTGCAAAAGTTACCTTTAAATCATAAGTTGATCCTTGCTTTAGGTATGACTGGGTTGGCATTTCTCGGCGTGACGACTATCTATAGCTTTAATCAAGCTGCTACTAATGAAGAAACTGAAATTCAGCCTCAACCAATTAGAGCAGTGACAGCTTTAGGCAGAATTGAACCTCAAGGAAGATTAATTCAGCTTGCTCCATCTCCAGACTTGGGCGGGGCGAAAATAGCTCAGATATTAGTAAAAGAAGGCGATCGCCTTAAGGCTGGAGAGACAATTGCTCTATTAGATAATCATCAACGTGCCAATGCAGCGGTAGAATTAGCTCGTCAGGAAATAAAGGTAGCAGAAGCCGATCTAGCCATTATTAAAGCGGGAGCGAAACAAGGAGATATTAACGCTCAAGCAGCTAACTTAAAACGAGTTAAAGCCGAACTAGAAGGCGAACTAGCAGCAGATACAGCAGAAATTGCCCGATTATCAGCGCAATTGCGTACCGAAACCTTAGAAAAACAGGCGACAAGCGATCGCCTCAAGGCGGAATTAGCCAATGCGGAGAGTGAATTCCAACGTTACCGAGATTTATTCCAAGCAGGAGTAATTACAGAATCAGAATTTGATTCCCGTGGTTTAGCAGTAGCTACCGCCCAAAAAGCTGTTGTGGAAGCTCAGGCTAGTTATAATCGCACCCTTGATACTTTAGGACAAGAAATAGATCGCGCTAAAGCGATCGCCCGACAAAACAAAAATACTCTCCAAGAACAAATTACAGAAGCAAAAGCCACCCTCGATAGTATTGGTGAAGTCAGAGAAGTCGATGTGATTAAAGCACAGTCAGAAGTGGATCGTGCGATCGCTCGCTTACGCCAAGCACAAGAAGATTTAGAACTTACCATTGTCAAAGCACCTAAAGACGGACAGATCGTCAAGATCGCTACTTATCCAGGAGAAATAGTCGGTGAAGACGGGGTTGTGGAATTTGCTCAAACCAGCAAAATGATGGTAGTTGCTGAAGTATACGAAAGCGATATTTCCAAAGTCAAACTAGGACAAACCGCCACTATTAAGAGTGAAACGGGAGCATTTGAGGGAGAAATTACGGGAGAGGTCAGGCATATTGGCTTAAAAATTGGCAAACAAGATGTTCTCAACACCGATCCTGCTGCTGATGTCGATAGCAGAGTGTCAGAAGTCAAAATACACCTCGATCCTCAAACAAGCGAGCGTGTGGCTCATCTGACTAATTCCAAGGCGATCGTCAAAATCAATGAACAATCAACAACTAACAACTAACAACTAACAATCAACAATCAACAATCAACAATCAACAAAGTCATGAAAACACCACTTTCTTGGTTACAGTTAAGCCATGAAAAAGCCCGCTTATTAATTGCTTTAGCGGGAATTGGTTTTGCGGATATGCTGATGTTTATTCAGTTAGGTTTTCAAGCAGCTTTATTTGATAGTAGTGTGACTTTTCACAAGGCTTTGAAGGGGGATATATTTTTGATGAGTCCCCAGTCAGATGCTTTAGGCTTTACTGAAGCCTTTTCCGAAAGGCGTTTATATGAATCCGCAGCAATTGACGATGTAGAATCTGTAGTTCCCATCTATCTTGATTATGGTTCTTGGAAAAATCCGAGCGATCGCAACACCCGCACTATTTTAACTATTGGTTTTAACCCTGCTAAGGATACTTTGGGTTTGCCAGGAGTTAAAGAAAATATCGATCAGGTAAAACTTCCCGATGTGGTATTATTTGATGATCGCTCTCGTGCCGAATTTGGAGCAATTCCCGATCTAATCAAGCAACAAGAAACAATAACTACAGAAGTTTCTTTTCGCAAAGTTAAGGTTGGCGGATTATTTACGATGGGAGCTTCCTTTGCTGCTGATGGCAATATTATTACCAGCGATACTAACTTTTTACGCATTTTTCCCGAACGCCAAAAAGGATTAATTGATGTGGGAATTATTAATCTTAAGCCTGGGGCAAATATAGAACAAGCCATAGTAACCTTAAAAGCAAAACTACCCAATGATGTAGAAATATTCAATCGCGAAGAGTTTATTCAAGAGGAAATATCCTATTGGCAAACTGCCACGGCAATTGGTTTTATTTTTACTCTGGGAACGGCGATTGGCTTTGTAGTTGGAACGGTTATTGTTTACCAAATTCTCTATACCGATGTGGCAAATCACTTATCAGAATATGCCACCCTCAAAGCGATGGGATATAAGGATAGTTATTTCGTAGTTTTAGTCTTTCAAGAAGCAGTAATTTTAGCTATATTAGGTTTTATACCTGGTTATCTTATTGCTACAGGATTATACAGTCTGGCAGCAGGTGCAACGGCATTACCTCTAGCAATGACAGCCAATCGCGCCATAACAGTATTAATTCTCACTATTATCATGTGTTGTGCTTCTGGTACTATCGCCGTTAGGAAATTAAGTGCAGCCGATCCAGCAGATATCTTTTAGTTAATTGTTAATAGATGATTGTTGATTGTTAATCGTTAATAGATGATTGTTAATTGTTGATTGCGGTGCGACCCCGCGTCGGCGAAAGACGCAAGACAAAGGACTTGTCCGCATGTACGC
>JBCBWB010000196.1:7218-8797 GCA_039817275.1 Cyanobacteria bacterium J06648_1
TGATTGTTAATTGTTGATTGCGGTGCGACCCCGCGTCGGCGAAAGACGCAAGACAAAGGACTTGTCCGCATGTACGCACACCGTTGGACTATGGGTAGACCAGATTTCGAGAAGTTAAGAGTTTATCAATTATCAGAAAAATTAGCCAATGAAATTTGAGAAATTGTCGCAACTTGGGAATATTTTCCTAAGGATACGTTGGGCAAACAAATAGTACGTTCAGCAGATAGTATTGGAGCAAACATTGCAGAAGATAATGGTCGTTACAATAGCAAAGACAACCAAAGATTTGTCGCGACTCGTGCATTCCCTTGCGTCTTTCGCCGACGCGGGGTCACTCGTCAAGATAGCTAGAGGTTCTTTGTATGAAACGATTCATTGGTTAAGGCTTGCTTGCTATCGCAAATTAATTACTACAAAACAAATAAACAATATTAAACCAATCATTGATGAACTATCGCCAAAACTTAACGCTTATCTAAATTCTCTTCGTAAAGCTAATCGCGACTAGTTTATGTTCGAGCTATCTTTAACAATTAACAATCACCAATTAACAATTAATCAGAATGAACAGTACTCAATCAACAATCAACAATCAACAATCAACAATTAATCGAGTAGTCAATATTCAAAATCTCAATCACTTTTTTGGTGAAGGCAAACTAAGAAAACAAATATTATTTGATATTAATTTAACTCTAAATTCAGGAGAAGTAATTATTCTAAAAGGTCCTTCAGGATCGGGAAAAACTACTCTTTTAACTTTGATGGGTGGATTAAGATCGCCCCAGTCAGGTAGTTTAAAAGTGTTTAGCGAAGAGTTAGTTGGAGCAAATAAAAACAAACTTGTAGAAACTAGAAGAAATATCGGCTATATCTTCCAGGCACATAATTTATTAGCCTCTTTAACTGCCAAACAAAACGTGCAGATGTCTTTGGAGTTACACGATGGAATAAAGAAAGCTGAAGTAGAGCAAAGAGCGATCGCCCTCCTATCATCTGTCGGCTTGGCAGAACATATTGATTATCATCCCCAAAACCTTTCTGGGGGACAAAAACAACGGGTAGCGATCGCCCGCGCTTTAGTTTCCCATCCTAAGCTAGTTTTAGCCGATGAACCTACCGCAGCTTTAGATAGCAAATCGGGTCGGGATGTAGTGGAGTTAATGCAGCAGCTAGCCAGGGAACAAGGCTGTACGATTCTAATTGTGACTCACGATAATCGCATTCTGGATGTAGCAGATCGTCTGGTCGAACTAGAAGACGGCAGAATTACCCTCGATTCCCAACAATAAATATTAATACAGAAATACTTAAACATAAATGGACGGAGTTTTGAGCCTCCCGCATTACCCTCTAAAAAAGCGATCGCCTGCCATTCCCCTGACTCAAGAATGAGCTTTCGTGCGATCGCCATGATTACTTAAATCTCAATCTGATACTAATCAGCTACAAACTATCTGCCGCCAACTACAACGTTTTTGATCCGAATATGAGGGCCGCCAAGACATACAGGTAGAGGCATCTGTCCTCCGTAACCACAGCCACCGTTGGAATAAAGAGTGTCGCTCCTAAAAGC
>JBCBWB010000197.1:0-8649 GCA_039817275.1 Cyanobacteria bacterium J06648_1
CATTTCGGACAGCCAGAAAATGGGCTTGGGATGCAGGATATGAGGTAGGTTGGGAACCTCATCCCCAAGATTCGCCGATTAAGATCCGTACTATATTAGGATCAGAACTGCCAGGGGGTAGAACGGTTAACAAGCAGTAGGTATATAGGCTATGACAGTAACTACTTATAAATGGTCGGTAGAAGAATATCACCTCATGATTGACTCTGGACTGTTGGCGGGAAAGGCAGTTGAGTTATTAAATGGCGAGATAGTAGAAATGAGTCCCGAGCGAGAAGAACATACTTACACCAATGATGATGTAGCAGAGTTATTGCGAGCAGAATTAACAGGATTGGCAAAAATCCGCGAATCCCACCCCATTACCCTCGATAACTCCGAACCCGAACCCGATATTGCAGTTGTCAGGCTACCCAAAACCATCTATGCTCAACGTCACCCCTATCCTCAAGATATTTATTGGCTAATCGAAGTATCTAACCGAACTTTAGCTAAAGATCTGAGCGAGAAAAGCCAAGCCTACGCCCGTAACGGTATTCCAGAATATTGGATCATCGATTTAGTCAATAAGAAATTAATTGTCCAGACTTTTCCTCAAGGTAGCAACTATCAACAACGTGCCGAATATACTAAAGGCAGTGTTTCGCCTCTGGCGTTTCCTAATCTAAAAATCACTTTAGACCAGTTGCTATTATTCTAAATATGAAATCATTTACTAGCCTGTTGAGTTCTCTGATTCTAGCGATTATGCTGGTAGCGATCGCAATTTTCTCGATCCAAAACATCCAGGATGTTTCCCTACAATTTCTGACATTTAGATCGATTGACATTCCTGTCGGTGTACTGCTTGCCTTTTGCACTGCGGTGGGCATGATTTTAGGCGCATTGTTGCCGATTTTGTTTTCCCGTCGCAAAACTCGTAGAAGCTAGTTAACGTCTGGTGGGAATTAGCAGGAAGACCAAGCAGAAGGAAATGACTGGATAATTTTCAAGACCTAACCGTAGATTTCTCTAAAAATGTCAAATTGCCTATCAAACTCAATCAAATAACCGATACTGCTGCGAATTAGAGCGGAAATAAATTTATTTCTTGTAGTTCGGATAAGGCGAGGTCACTTTTAAAGGAAAGGTATGCGATCTCGACTATCGAGGTTAGTATCGTGCAGCTTAGATCGAAGTATAGTTTATATAAAAATTATGGCTAAAAAATCTAAATTATTACCTCTTATAATGCTATTATCAGGCTTCCTCGGTGGGAACGCTTTACTTTTATCTTATTGGAAAGATACACCAGAAGTAAAGCTCTTTACTGGTACTCCTGAATTTTTAGTTTGGCTTATATTAGTTACTATACTTTTTGCTATTCTGCCTTTGTGCGCGATATACGGGTACTGGTCTTTTAAAAAATTAAATTTATCTTTTCAAGAATTAATGCAGAAAGATTTTTTAATACCTTTAATACCTTCGTTCTTAATATTACTAACTTTGTTTTTTTACCCATCTATAATAACGGATAAATTTGCAGAAGTTTTTCCAAAACACAATTTGCCCTCTTTTGAATTCAGGGTGAATTTCATCGTGCTTTTCTCTGGCTTATGTGCTTTACCTGCAATCATGGGTATCACTATTCTTAATAGCTATATACAGAGAATTTCCTCAAATAATAATAATTTCTTAAAGGAATATTTTAAAGCTAAAGAGCAGCTTGATGTATTACTCGGAATAGTGGGTCTGATAATAGGACTAGGCACATTGGCTACTGGTGGTTTGCAAAATGCCCTTACTGCATTTTACAAGGCTTCTGGGTCTAATATACAGGGAGTATTCCCCCCCATATTAACGGTGATTTATGGTGGTTATTTCACCACTATATTAATAGTTTTATATTTAAATTTGGAAATATCTCTGGTGGAGCTTGCTAAATCATTTATAGAGCAGCAGATAGAGTTACCAGAAGTACAAGAAAAGTCTTGGGTGGAAGAGTACAAGAAGCGGAAAAAAGTTGAAGAGTGGTTGGGTCTAACGAATCCGTGGATTAATATAAAGTCTATATTGCTTATTTTTACGCCGCTCGCAGGCGGTTTGATTTCATACATTATCAAATAAGAACATATTGGAGTACAGCCAAGATGCAGATAAGGTTGGTCTGAAGATCTTGGTAATGTGACAAAGGCTACTTGCCGCCGCACAACTTAAGCGTTAATAACTGCTTCTTTTAGAGATCGCTTCACCCATTCCAAATCATTCCCAATAGACTTGGAACAGGATTTAATAAGATTAATCTTAGTTGTTACAGCTTGGATAAGGCGATCACTATTTTCTCAATCAATTCAAATCTACAGCTTTTGACTTTTAAGAATTAGGATAGCCAAACCAGGTGGGGTCGATATAGTTAATTCGAGCGCAGGGTTCGAGGGCAGATAAAATAGTTTTACCGTAGCTACGGAAGTTGACCCGATTATCTAGTAGGGCGATGATACTTTGAGATTCTCGTAGAGGGACGGTAGTTTGCTCTAAGGTTTTTAGGGCAGCGGGTAGGAGATAGAGTCTAAACCAGTCCTGACGACGATCTTTGTAGTGTTTGACTAGGTTGGCTACTAGAGGATTTTCTAAAGAGGGAATGGGCAGGGTGGCAATAATCAATAGTCGGGGGATGGGTAGAGATTCTTGATGTAGTTTCCAGAATGACCAGCCGCAAATTAAAATACTGCGATCGCTAATAGCTGTTTTTTCTACCTCAACTCTCGAACCGAATTCACCTGCCAAAACTGAACCTACCTGTCCTTGGAGAGGAACATCATCAGCAATTACGACAATTAGACCTTTGGTGCTGCTAGCAAGCCCGACTAGAAGTAAGCTCTCGGTGATAAATGCCTGACGGTAATCGGGGGAATTGGGCATCGGAAAGCGATCGGGTAGGTAAAGCTGAATATGGTTGTTTTGGCGGTTGGGAGCAAATTTTAGGGTCAGAATCTCCGCCGTTAGACCGACTCTCTGGCGATAGGTGGTAGCGTCTGCTTCGGTGTCCAAAAAGCTGCCGATTACTACCACAGGCTGCTGTTGCCAAATTGGCTTGAGCTGACTAGTAACTCTGGCGGGGGCAAGATTTACTGTTAAAGAACCCCGATCGCGATCGCGAGAAATCCAGGATATATTTGCCTGATTGCCTACCTCCTGCCAAAACTGCTGAAACTTGCCTGTAAGTAGCTCCTGGCGCTCTAAAGCTTGACAGAGGCGATTAATTAGCTTCAACTCTGAGGTGAGTAGAACATAGTTGCGGTAAGGGTTCTCTGGTCGGGCATAGATAGATTTAGTCAGTTTAATTCTCGTATCGCGAATTAACTCTTGATGGTCGGGTAAAGACTGCTGTAGGACGTCCCAATCTGCCGCTGTAATACTGATCGTTAATAGGTTACGAGTCCACTCTTCCAAATCGTCAGCACGGTCAATAATTGTCGGTATACAACTCGGGAATAGGCTTTGAGATTTTAGGCGATCGCCAATCCAGCTTTGAGGGGTGGTAAGTAAAATTCGGTCTTCTGGCTGCCAGCGATCGCCCTGACGCACTTTCTTAGCCGTGCCGAGCCATTCTTGTAATTGAGGTATTTCCTTGTCCAGTAAATACTTAAGGGTTGGCTCTGGAGCAACTATAATTACCGACCAATCCCCCAGCAGGATTGGCATGAGATAGCTAAGGCAGTATTTACTAACGCTGCTGCCTGTCTGCATCAGAGCCGAACGATCCAAGCGTAAAGCACGAGCAATTAACCGTGCCATGGTCAAATGATGAGGAAAATTGCGATTACCCTGTTGACGCAAAAAATCCCGCAGAGATGAGTGAACATCTGCCTCGATCACGCTGATACTGTTTTAAGAGAAAAAACCACGAGCCTCTGTTTAGTTAGCATTATTCAAACGGCACTAGCATCATACCTTGAGACCAGCATCAGATTGAGGGATAATTAATAACTAAGATAATTAAGAGCTTTTTTCGGGAAATGCGCCAGGCTTGACCATAATAGTTTTGGCTTGACCATTTCTCATCACCTTAACTGCCAAATCAGCACCTATTTGACTTTGATCGACCTGTTCCTGAACTTGCAGAGAGGTAGCCACATCATTACCGCCTACCTGACTAATTACGTCTCCAGGCTGTAGTCCACTCTCGGCAGCGGGAGAACGAGGAATTACTCTAACTACCAACACTCCTGTAGATTCGGATATCTTGAAATTAAACTCCTCACTAGAGTTGATTTCTTGGCGAGTTTCCTGATTAAGATTAACCATGTGAATGCCCAAATAAGGATGATCCGCCTGTCCTTTCGTAAAAAGCTGATTGGCAATACGCTGGGCTGTGTCAATCGGAATTGCAAACCCCAGACCCTGAGCATCAGCTCGAATAGCAGTGTTGATGCCAATCACCTCTCCCTGAGAGTTGAGCAAAGGTCCACCCGAATTACCAGGATTGATCGCCGCATCAGTCTGAATAAATTTTACTCGCTTATCAGGAACTCCTACCTGAGAGCTGGAGCGGTTGAGAGCGCTGACAATGCCTACTGTTACCGTGTTGTCTAATCCTAAAGGATTGCCGATCGCGATCGCCCATTCTCCTGGGGTCAAATCATCGGCATTACCCAAGTTAACCGTAGGTAAATCAGTCGCATCAATTTTGATTACCGCTACGTCGGTAAAAGAGTCCGTCCCCAACACTTTACCTTGATAAGTAGTACCGTCTTTGAGGGTTACCTGGACTGTTTCTGCACCATTAACCACATGGGCATTGGTAATCAGGCGACCATCGGCACCGATAATAAAGCCCGAACCAGTCCCCCGCTCAATTCTTTCGGGAATCTCAGTACGCGGATTTTGCTCCTGACCATTGCCAAAAAAGCGACGGAAGAGGGGGTTGTTCAGATTCTCTGGCAAGGCGGTAGAAATTTGTCGAGAAGCATCAATTCTCACTACGGCAGGTCCTACCTTTTGAACGGCAGTGGCAATAAAATTCACCTCGCGATCGCCATTAGCGGGAGCTGCTGTCGGCGGTAGGGGGATAGCAGCAGGATATACTTGAGCCTGTCGTATAGTTTCTGGTTGCGGTTGTTGACGATTGCTCCAAAAGCCGATCGCACTTCCCAGAACAAAAATACCTAAATAAACGCCTAGCTTGCTAGATAAGAATTTCATATTATTTCTTGATGCTCGCTCTCCTGGTAATAATTATTACAGACAAAAATCAATCGAGCTTTGCTCAGAACAAACTAGACTAAAAAAATTTGTTTTGATGGTAAAAATGCAGCTAGCTCTATTATTAATCACTTTACTATTTAATTTTAAGCAGTTTGGTCAAAATTAAACAATGTTATCTGGCTTATCTGGATCCAAAAATAGATAGATACATTCAACCATTTGAGAAATGGGAAAGGATTTATTCGACTCTTCCCTTTAAGCTGATGAAATTACCGTTTTAATTTTATCTACCTGCTCAATAAATTCATCATCTTGCAACACGGGAGTTAGCTTATCGCTCTTGATTTCCTCTTGTAGATCGATCCAAGATTTACAGCCACCGTAAGCTGAACTGTAAACAATAGTCTGAGGAGTTAACAAACGATATACTCTCAGTGTTAAGACGGCTAGGGGAATATTTGATTGCCACTTAAGGCGATCGCTAATCATTTGCTCGTTCCAGATATGATAAGGCTGTAGTGCCGCAATTTGCTCTTTACTGTCAACCAGCATCGTTTCCGTAATCTCAGCACAGCTGGCGATTGTCACCATTGCAGGATGCCAACCAGATTCTACAGACTGCACTTGATCCGCATATTCAGACTGGAGTAGGTGGGGTTTTTGATGCTCGTAGGTTGGATAAAGCCACACGGGAGAATGTTTTACCTGAAAACCGCGTTCGCGGATACCTCCTTTTCGTAGTAGTAAAATTGTTCTACCCTGAGTTAATGCCTTAACGGCGATCGCCCATTCTTTTAAGGCATAAGTCAACTGCTGATTAGCTAATACCATCCCTAGTTTCTGTAGTTTAATGGTTATATCTACTATACCAAGCGACTCAGATCGAGAATAAAAATAGTCGTAGAATTATCTGATTGAGAGTAAACGGTAACGTGACTGGCAATTTCTAGGGTATCGGCACGGCGATAGGAGTCGGGTAGTAAACGAATTTGGTTGAGGGGAATGTCGATTAAAGTTGGTGCTTCGGAGATAACGATGCCCAAAGCTTCACCTGTAATATTTTTACTGATGATAAAATAACCCATTGATTCCGACTGAGTGAGGCTAACGCCAAACAGTTTTTGGTGCAGATCGACGACCGCAATTTCTTT
Organism: Cyanobacteria bacterium J06648_1; assembly: GCA_039817275.1. Lineage (GTDB taxonomy): Bacteria > Cyanobacteriota > Cyanobacteriia > Cyanobacteriales > Xenococcaceae > Waterburya. Next base: position 6,339 of record JBCBWB010000197.1, read on the forward strand.
TTCGGGAAGATGGGTCAAATTAACGTGACTCAAACCACTACCGTGAACCGTATTTTGCCTAATTACCTTTTGTACCTGGAGAATCGGCAGGGCGAGGGTAAGTTTACCGATTTCAAATACCAAAAGCTTGACTGAAGTATCGACCTGATCAGAAGTATTTAAAGCAGAATCGGCGATTAAATTGCTCATGATATCAAAAAATGTTTAATGTTTACCCTCGACAATAACCTCAACGGAGGGAACCTCCGCAACGGTTTTGTCTCGCAATGTTTAATGTTCACGGATGTACTGCTTAATTTCCTCAATGAATCTCTCCTCCACATAGGGTTTAGTAAAGAATCCTGCGGCCCCTAAACTGGCTGCTAAAGTTCGATGTTTTTCTGTACTGCGCGAAGTGAGCATAACGATAGGTATCTCAGTTAACTTTGACTCTTGACGGCGGAGAGTAAGAAATTCAAAGCCGTTGACGTTAGGCATTTCAATATCGCAAATTACTAAATCTGTTTGCAAATTGCTGCGAAGTTGGTCGATGCCCTCTTGACCATCGCGACCCTGCAAGACTCTATATCCCTGACGTTCGAGACTCAGAGCCAAGGTTTTTCTGAGAGCAGAAGAGTCATCAATAACTAAGATGGTTTTAGTTTTTATAGCGATCGCTTTGGATGCCGCAGGATTTTCTAGCTGATGATCACTAGCGAGAATGCGTTTGACCTCCTGAATAAATTCTTGTTCGACGTAAGGCTTGGTAAAATAACCATCCGCCCCAAGCTGCTTGGCGAGATGACGATGTTTTGCCCCGCTGCGGGAAGTCAACATAAAGGTCGGGACTTGCGCCAAAGCAGAATCTCGACGACGCATACCCAAAAATTCAAACCCGTTCATTACAGGCATTTCGACATCACAGATAATTAGATCGAGTTCGGGATGCTGTTTGAAACCATTGAGAGCCTCTTTACCGTCTTTTTTCTGCACAACTCGATAACCTTCTTTTTCCAAAGTTAAAGCCATAGTGCGCCGTAAAGCGGTGGAGTCATCAACAACCATAATGGTTTTGAGCGCCGTAATCTGTCTTTCGAGGATCTCTCGCACTGGATTATCATCAGCTAGATCCGACTGTGGAGACGAATCGACTGTGGAGTTAGAGCGCTGAATCTGTGATGTTTCGCCCAAAATCGAGCCGATCAAAGCCGAACCATCGAAAGCAGGAATTAAGCTACCATCACTGAGAATTGTGCAGCCGTAGCTGTAGCTTGGTGCCGCGATCGCCTTACCATAGGGTTTGATCACCAATTCTTGTTCGCTCAAGAGGCTGACAACTTCTAGGGCATAAATTCGCTGTCCTCGGCGTAGCAGCAGTAAGGGAGCCGCCCAATCTTCAGGGGGAGCAATGGTTTTAAAAGCTTTGCTATTGGAATCAGTGTCGGGAATGGGGCAGTTGTAGCCCAAAATTTCCCGTAAAATATAAATGGGAATTAGCTTACCATCGTGAGAAAGAAACTTCTGACCATTGGCTAACTTTATTTGACCCGCATCGGGAATAATAATCTCTTCGATACTATCAGAAGGAATCGCAAAGGCAGTTGCACCCAAAGAACAGACCAGCAGCTTGGCAATCGTCAAGGTGAGGGGCAGACGAAGCATAAAGGTAGAGCCCGCACCTGGAGTGGATGTAACGCTAATTTTGCCCTTGAGAGTTTCCACTTGCGATCGCACAATGTTCATCCCCACCCCGCGACCAGAAATTTCGCTGACCTTGCTAGCAGTAGAAAATCCTGGTTCAAAAATCAGCTCGTATAGTCTTTCTTTGGAGGCTGTAGCAGCTTCTTGAGGCGAAATCAGACCCTGCTCGATTCCTTTTTGGGTAATGCGATTTAAATCCAGACCCTTGCCGTCGTCTTTGACTTCAATTACGGTTTGATTGCCCTGATAATAAGCCCGAATTTCAATTGAGCCTGTAGCTGATTTTCCTTGTTGAGTTCTCTCTTCTGGATTTTCGATTCCGTGGTCGAAGCCGTTGCGCAATAGGTGGAGCAAGGGATCAGACAGTTTTTCTAATACTGCCTTGTCAACTAAGACATTAGTACCTGTAAGTTTGAGATCCACAGGCTTGTGATACTTGCTGGCTAAATCCCTGAGAGTACGAGGAAAACGTTGCAAAATCTGGTCTAAGGGCAGCATTCGTACCCACATCAGCTCATCTCGTATTTGAGCTAGCATTTGACGCTGACCATCAATGGTGCGATCCGACTGCTGGGCAAAGATGGTGATGTCTTCGACGCTTTCCTCCAGCTGCACTATTTCTTCTAGTATT
>JBCBWB010000198.1:0-8521 GCA_039817275.1 Cyanobacteria bacterium J06648_1
GGCAATCTATACCTACAATGCTAGTACAACAACAGGAGGAACTCGTAGCTTTGTTCTCGATGGTAATACTGCGGCAAATCCGAGTCAGGCAATTACAATTCCTACTTTGGCAGCGGGAGTTCCTTTGGACTATAGCGTTACTATCGATCTTCCTACGGGAACTGAATTATCTACCGATGTCGAGCATGGTTTTGCCGTACCAATCATCGCCTTTGTCGATGGAGATAACGATGGTACTCCTGACAGTGGTGAAAACAGTAACTACACTGTGAACCAAGTCTATACTGGCTTTGTCAAGATTACTAAGCAGGTAAGAGTTCTTCAGCCTGACGGTACAGTTCGCACTGGCATGGACTTTGGGGCTCTCGACACAGCCAAGCTACCCCTGCCTGGAGATACCTTGGAATATCGTGTTAACTATCGCAATATTTCCGAACCTCAGTCGGGTAACGGTAATAACGGAATTCTTAACGGTGTCAACGTAATGATCGATGAGAACGGTACTCTCGACAATATTACTGAAACTCCAGATGTCGATCGCAATAACTGGGGATTGGATAACAACGGCGATAACGATCTAGACACCATTAATGTTCAGGGAAGTGCAACCGATAGTAACGGTGGTGCTATCACCTACTACACGGGAGCTACCGATCCTACTTCTGGTGACAAATACTCAGTTGAGACCTTGACTTCTGCGGGAACTACCGACCCTGGGGATACGGTTACAGGTTATCGCAGTACTGTGCCTTTACTTGCGCCTTCGGCACAGCGTTCGATCTTCTCGTTCCAGCGTAAAGTGGATGAGTTTGATGGTTTAGCTCAAGATATCGATAATCTACCGTAACAGTTAATGATTGCAACTGTATAAATGCAATCTTGGGACTAATAAAAACGGAGCAATAGGCTAATTAAACGGTCTATTGCCCCGCACAAATTCTTCACTGCACATCATAGCAAGTTAAACAGATAGAAATAAATATGAAACTGCTACACAAAGTTTTGGGCATTGGAAGTTTGGGCTTAATTATTGCCCTACCTTTAGTTGATCAGGCTCCAGTTGGGGCAAGTTTTCCCCAGATTAAGGAAATTATTGCTCAGGTAAGCCCTGCACCTACAATCCAGCTCAACCTAGCTGCTGCTAAAAAGTCTATTGTCGTCACCAGCGGCACAGAGCAGCAGATTGAATGGGAAAATATTAGCGACGGCGCAGTAGTTAATCCTGGAGATGTTTTGCGCTACACCATTACCAGCGCCAATCCAGAAGCGGCTACTGTTAAAGATTTGACCATTACCCAGCCCATTCCCGACCAGATGGTTTATGAGCTGGATACGGCTACCAGCGAGAATGAAGCCGAGGTTATCTACAGTATTGATAATGGTGAAACCTTTACGGCACAGCCCACTATTACCATTGAGACAGAAAATGGCGAGCAAATTGAAGCTCCAGCCCCAGCGGAAACCTATACTCATATTCGCTGGCAGTTTGGCTCTCTTGCACCCACAGCCGATATTGCGGCGACTTATGAAGTAAAAGTTCAGTAATTGAACCAGGGCGGCTGGTTTTAGTGACTAGCCGCCAATTTTGTTGCTGTCTTTGATTATTTATTTTGTTATTGCTGATTATTCTAATTTCTCTTTTTATTTCTAATTCTTAAATCAAAAACTGTTGAGTGCCTGGCTGTTCGCTAGCTATAGCGGCTGTTAGCGGCTCATTATATTGCGGATATTTTTATGTCTTCCCTGACAACCAAGACGAGTCAGAAAATTACGGCTACTTTTATTAATATTGCAATTTTAGCGGCATTGATGCCTTTTGAAGTTAGATCAGTTGTCGCTCAGACTACATTAGCTTGTGAGAATGTCAAAATAAACCTGCTTCAGCTTTCTAATAGTGCTTTTGTGCAATATGAAAATAGCGATCGCCTATCCTTCAGACCAGGCAACAGCAGTGCTAACAGTACGACCGACCAATATGGCATAGTTACCAACGCTGCTAATACTAATACCAATCCGACCAGCGAAGCAAACCTACCCCTAAGATTAGTTTCTTTGGGGATTGAAGACGCTGAAGGTAATGTGATCTCTGGTTTGGGTGCGATCGCCTTAGATTTAAATCAGCTATATCGCCGACAGGGCTTGAGTTCTGAGCTAGCTCAACTTGCTAGCTTCTCCACAATTGAGCAATGGGCAGATCTGCTGCCAGAAACTGTTTCCGAACGGGTAGCAGCAGTGATCAAAGAAGAAGTTGCCGCCCAGATGACAGATCTTGCCAGCCGTAATGCCGTCCTTGAACTTGATGATGCCGAGCTATTGACTATTTTGGGAGGCTTTGGTGATGAAACCCTCAGATCTTTGGGGCTGCCCAATAACCAAATTGAAATTTTAACTACTACAGAGCTGTTGCCGCAGTCAGTCGGTGGCTTGGCTAGTCAGATTGTGGCTACTACCCAAACTGCTACGGATCAAATCGACAGTTCCACCACTCAGGGTCTTTTAACTGCGGCTCAAGACAGATACCAACAGGAGTTGAGCAATCTACGGGAGGGGAGACAAATTGAGATTGCTTCTGGTAGTAAAGTTAATTTTAGATTTCGCCTAGATAACCAGCGCAACAATGTTGCCACGATTGAGCTAGCTGATGCCGCAACCATATCAAAAAGCGGTCTGACAGGAACGGGAGAAATTACAGCCGTAACTTATCAACTAGTAAATAATGTTGAGAACGATGACCCGAAAAGTGAGCCGCAAGAGGTTACTAAATTAACCAAAGTAGCAATTCCTCCTCAAAGCTCTTTAGCGTTGAATGTCGAGGTAGAAGTCGGTGGTGCATCTCAAGAGGAAGTAGAGTCGATTGAGATTGCTCTCCAGCCAGACTGTGGCGCACCGAGCGCCCAAGCTTTTAATATTTTGCCCCCAATTGCGGCGGCAAATGGCGAACTAATCGATCCTTTGGGTAGAATAACTGGCTGTGCGGGAGAAACCCTGGCTGATTATCAGGGATTTTCGATCGCCCTCTACGATCCAGACCCCAGCGATCCGACTGGCAGCAGCCTCCAGAATTTGACTCCTCTGACAGAAACAGAACTACCTGACGAAGCAGATAACGATATCCCCAAGGGGGTTGAACCCAATACGCAAAACAGCAATCCTTTCTTTTTGGTCAATAGTGACGCGGGGCAATATTCCTTCTTGTTCGATAGCGATCGCCAGCAGCTAGCCAGAGGAGCCAGCTATATTCTCTTAGTTTCGCCTCCCAATAATTCTGACTATGATGAGCGTCGGGTCAAGCTAGAAATTGGCGATCGCACAGGCAATATTGTTGAGTATACCGCTACTTCCTTAGATGGCAAACCGATTCGCGCCACTGATGGACAAACCACCATCACGGGAGAATTTGTGCTGGTAGAAGATGCCGAAAGAGTCGGTCTGGAACTGGCAGTTTTAGATATCGCCTCTAGTGTCTGTGATGCCACCGAGATCCAGATTAGCAAAACAGGCGATCGCGCCGCCGCCGAGCCAGGAGATATTGTTCTCTATCGTTTGGCAGTAAGTAATTTAGCCTCTGCCCCAATTGATAATCTAGAAATCACCGATACTCTCCCCGCTGGTTTTAAGCTCGAACCCAGCAGCATCAAGGCGGAAACTGAGGAAACCGAAGTCTTAGTTAACGTGTCCCAAAGCGGTCGCACGGTTGACCTGAGTACTGACATTACTCTCGAACCAGGAGCAACAGTGAATCTAATTTACGCCGCCCAGGTAACCCCCAATGCTCTGCGGGGTTCGGGTCGCAATTCGGCGATCGTCAACGCGACTAGAACCGACAACAACTTAAGTGTTCAGGATGGGCCAGCAATACATACTCTCCGACTCGAACCAGGCATCATCGAAGATGCGGGGACTCTGATCGGTCGTGTCTTTGTTGATCATAATTTTGATGGCGAACAGCAGTCAGGGGAACCAGGTATCCCCAACGCCGTAATTTATCTAGAGGACGGTAATCGCATCATCACCGACCCCGACGGCTTATTTTCCGTTGCCAATGTGCTTCCTGGAATACATACGGGCATTCTAGACTTGACCACTATTCCTGACTATCGCCTTGCCCCCAACGTTCGCTTTATCGAGCGCAACAGCAGCTCTCGCCTAGTCCAACTGGAGCCTGGTGGCTTGGTACGCATGAATTTTGGCGTAACACCTACTGCGGCAGGAAAAGATACCGAACCAGAATCGCGCCGTAATCTACCCGTAAAACCCCAGACAGTGCCGCAAAAACTAGAGCCAAAAACTAAGCCGACCATATCTCATCCAGATATATAAGTCTTCCCCTCTCCGAATTCGTCCGCTAGCAGATTAAATTTATGAAGTTTTCCCGCCACCCGATAAACAACTTATCTCGACCACTAGTGGTACTGGTGGTGGCTGCGGTCTGCAATGTATTCCAGACGGCGATCGCTCAAGGAAAAACTCCCCAAACCATCAAACGACTCCAGCGTAAATCTCAGCTTGTAGCTCAGGTCTGGTCGGATACCGCTAGTCAGGAACTCAGCTTGGCAGTTACTAGCTCTAAATCAAGACTGTCTCCAACTTCATCAACATTGATTGCCCAACAGCTTCCCCCACAGCAGCAATTAATTGCGCAAGTCTGGTCGGATATCGATCTCCAGCAGCTTAGTCTAATTGCACCCCAAACGAACAATGAAACTGCTGCCCCGACTTTAATCACTCAGCTTTTACCCCAGCAACAGCAGCTAATTGCTCAGTTGTGGTCGGATATCGCCACCGAACAGCTTAGTTTGGCTCCTTCCTCAGGACAACAATCTCTAGAAGCAGGTTTAATAATTGCCCAACTGCGATCATCCCAGCAGCAACTTCTGGCTCAGTTGTGGTCTGACCTAGAAGGGAAAGAACTCAGTTTAGCAGTACCAGCAAAGCCTAATACGGCAGAGCCAATTTTAATTACTCAACTATTGCCAGAGCAACAGCAGCTAATTGCTCAGGTCTGGTCGGATATCGCTCAGAAACAGCTCAGTTTAGCTACCCCAACTGATGAAAATGGCAATAATTTATCTAGCCAAGTTTTAGTAACGCAACTGTTACCTGCCGAACAAGAGCTAATTGCCCAAGTATGGTCAGATATTGATCGTCAAGAGCTTAGTTTAGTCACAACCGATAAACTCCCCCCCATACCGCCAGAAGCTAGCTCTACTGAGCCGTCAAGCAAGCTAATCGAACCAACAAACATTGCTCCCGAACAGCAGCTTGTGGCTCAAGCTTGGTCAGATTCAGTTGTCGAAGAATTAAGTTTGGCTCAACCCGTGCAGCAGTTTGACCAAATTGCGGCCCTGTCGAGTCCTTTTATCGATCGCACTCCCGCCCCTCCCGCCCCCAGCAAGCAGGAAATTGCGGCACGGATTGTCTTGAACAAGGTGCAGATTATTACCCCCGCCCCTGGAGTGATTATTGATGGCAAGAGTAAAAGCAGCGTTACGGTTCAATATCCCGCTAATACCAGCGTTAAGCTGGAGGTCAACGGCGAGCAGGTAGATAATGCTCTGGTTACCAGAGAACAGCTAGATTTCAAGACCAATCTAATCACTCAAACCTGGCAGGGAGCAACGTTAAATGAGGGGAGTAATCAGGTCAGCATCATTGCCAGCAAGAGCGGCTTTTCTCAAGAGACAACTCGGGAAGTAATTGTTAATGGCGACGCTAATCCTAAGCTGGCAGAGGAATCAACCGCCGAGAAGCCAGAGGTAGAAACTCCCGCCGTACCCCAGGAAACTGAAACAGAATTTAAGCCGCGCTCAACTATTTCTGAGCAGTATTCTCAAGGACTGGTAAAAATTCTGACTCCCAAACCCAATGCTGTCTTAGAAGGGATCTATAGCAGCGTGGTAATTCAGTTTCCCGAAGAAGCCAAGGTGATTTTACAGGTCAACGGTAAATCGGTAAGTCCGTCTCAGGTAGGTCGTACGGAAATTAATCCAGTGACGCGGCTCGCTACGCAAACTTGGTATGGTGTGATCTTTGATTCGGGAACCAATCGTCTAAGCGTTCTGGCAACTACCGATGGTCAAACCTATTCGGAGACAGCGATCGCCGTTAAAGTTCCTGGTAAACCCGAAGCCCTAGAAGTATCTACCGTCGAGGCGCATATTCCTGCGGATGGTCGAAGCATAGCTAACGTTAAGGGTCGGTTTCTGGACGGGGAAGGAGAAACGGCAGTCTGGAGCGAGACGATTACTCTCAATAGCAGTGAGGGAGAGTTTATCGGCAATGATTTCGACCCCGATCAGCCAGGCTTTCAGGTACGTACCAACCAGGGTGAATTTTTTGCCTCCCTCCAGGCAGGATATGAGCCTGCTCGGGTAACAATCCAGGCAAAGGGAGTCGAATATGAGGCCTATAGTCAAATTCAGTTTAAGAATACCCTCAGAGATCGCCCCCTGCTAACGGGGTTTGCCAATCTCCGTATTGGGGCAAGGGGAACAGACTATTATGATAGCTTCCGTGATTTTTTGCCTCTCGATGAGGATAACGATGTTCTAGTTGATTTTGACTCCGCCGCTTTTATTACTGGTAGTTGGGGACGCTGGTCTTATACGGGGGCATATAACAGCGATCGCTCTTTGAATGAAGACAGTCGCGGGGAAGAGACGCTCTTCCGCAGCTATTCTAGTAATGAGTCTAACTATCCTATTTATGGCGATAGTTCTACTACCGAAGTAATCACCCCCTCTATCGACAGAGTTTATTTTCTGCTCGAACGCAACTCTCGGATTGAGTCTGCCGATCCTGACTACTTCTTATGGGGCGACTATAACACCGAAGAATTTTCTTCAGAATCTCAAGAATTTAGCGCCATCAACCGCCAACTCCACGGCTTTAAATCGAATTACAACCTGGGGGCATTTCAGTTTAATGCCCTTTATGCCAATAACATCGAAGGCTTTCAGCGAGATGCGATCGCTCCTGACGGTACTTCAGGATTTTATTTTCTTTCCCGCCGTTTGGTAATTCCTGGTTCGGAGGATGTTTATCTCGAACTTAGTCCCCTGAATGATGCTGGCAATGTAGTCAGTCGCCAGCGTTTGAGCTTTGGTTTAGACTACGAAATTGATTATGATCGCGGCACGCTGCTGTTTAAAGAGCCAGTTCTTCGCACTGAAGTAGATGAAAACGGCAATATTTTAGCACGACGTATTGTAGCGACCTATCAATTTGAGAGTGAGGTCAGCGAATCAGATCTACTTGCTGGTCGGGCGCGTTTCCATTTTGACCGCGACTTCGACCACCCGACTTGGCTAGGGGGAACCTATGTTAATGAAGATCGTGGTGACCAAGATTTTGAACTATATGGCTTTGATGCTTTTATTTCTCTCGGTAGCTGGGGTAGCCTGAGCGGTGAATATGCCAACTCGGAAAACGAAACCATCTTTGCCGATGCCAGTGGTTCAGCCTATCGGTTTGAGGGCAAGGTCAAGTTTAGCAATCAGATCCTGGGTCGTGCCTACTACCGCGAAGCATCAGAAGGCTTTGCCAATAACGCGACCCTCAGCTTTGTGCCAGGGCAGACCCGCTATGGCAGCGAACTAACAGCTAAGGTTGCCGAAAATACCGACCTGCGTCTTCTCTACGAACGCCAGGAAAATAAGGGCATTGCCCCCCGACCCCTAGACGAACTAGAAGACTTCCTTGATCTAGAAACGAATCCCGTACCTGGTAGTGCGGTGGACAACAATCTTTCTAGTATTACCGCAGGATTACAGCAGCGCCTTGGGTCAGCAGATTTGGGCTTCGACTTGACCTATCGCGATCGCCAAGACAATACTTCCAGCAATAATTTAACCAGCACTTCGACCCAGTTGCGATCGCGCTTTTCGATTCCTCTGATCAACAAATTAAATTTTCACGCTCTGAGTGACCTAACTCTTTCTAACAATACCGATGCGGTATTTTCTGATCGCCTGGGGGTAGGTCTTGATTATGAATTTTTGCCTGGTCTGAGTGCTGTACTAAACCAGCAGTGGTTCACCAGAGGCAATCTGGCAGGGGAAGCCTTAACTACTCTGGGGCTACAGGGAGAATATGAACCCTGGACAAACGCTACTTTTACGGGCAAATACGGCATTACCAACGGTGTGGCGGGAGTTAATAATACAGGTTCCGTTGGTCTACAGCAGATGATCCCCCTCGCTCCTGGCTTAGAGATTGACCTCGATTACGAACGCACCTTTAACGACTTCAGCAATGACGGTACGGGTCGGCAGTTTGCGCAACCCTTTGGTGTCGGTCAGAGCATTTCAGCTCTCGGCTTTGAGTCGGGTTTTACCTATGGAGTAGGCATCAAATATACCGATAATCCTAATTTTACTGCCGATGCCAAATTTCAGTATAGCGATGGCAACAACGGCAGCAACACGGTGCTTTCAGGAGGCGTAACAGGCAAGCTAACCAAAGCCATAACCACCCTCTTCCGCTATAGTCAGGCAAATTCTGCCAACCAAACCTTTGATAT
>JBCBWB010000199.1:0-8504 GCA_039817275.1 Cyanobacteria bacterium J06648_1
TAAACGCTCGAAGTCCTTGGCTTTTAATAGTCTGCTAGTTTCCTGTAACCACAAAAGATAATCGCTTTCGTATAAATCTTCAATTGCTAATGTGTTAATCTGCTGTTCACTATGCATGATTAGCTTAAGGATTATAAGTTGAGTGTTGATTAATTCTAAGATCTACGATTTACCGTGGACTGTTCTTTACAGCGGAATCTGCCCTCGATAAATCCTCTTTGAGCCAGATGCTTGGTTTTGCGTCCTGAAACTCGTTTGCGCCACATTTTGAAGCTGGAGCGTTTCATCTCTTTCCGCATTAGAGCAATCACTTCTTTTTCCTTCAGACCAAACTGCATTTCGATCGCCGCAAAGGGAGTACGGTCTTCCCACGCCATCTCTACTACACGGTCAATAGTTCTTACATCTAATTCTGGTAACTTCATCAATAAAAAATAAGATTAGGTTTTTATACTTATACATTATTCTAATTATTTCTTAAAAACTCAGATTCTGCTTCGGTCGTCAGACTTATAATTTGCGATCGCTCATAACTTTGGGCAAATCCAAGTCTGCAAGCCATAATGTGCCTAGTCAAATATTTTACTTTTTACTTCTTACCTTTTACCTCTTACCTATATAAAAACCATAAGCAACATGAGCTATTCTACTCTTTGTAAATCTAGTAAGCCGTATTTTGCCTGGACGCTATTGCTACCGCTGCTACTCGCTTCTTGTGGTGGTCAATCTAGCCGAGAGGGTTTTAATAGATCCAACAATCAGGGGTTTGAAGTTAGATTCCTCGTCGGTAGCGATCTCGCTCTATTTTGCGATCGCGCAGCCTCAAGATTAAATCAGACCAAACCTAAAACTAGTAATGGCGATCGCTTTTATCTTACCTGTGACGCAAAAGGTAGTGGTGACGTGGTGCAAGAGGTATTGGGTTTGGCTCAACAGCTACAGGGAGGCAGTATTCAGGCTGATGCTCCTGAGTTCCCAACTTTGATGGCGGTAGATGGCGAGATCTATCAGAGTCAACTGGTTTATCAGATGGATAAGCTGTTTCCTGGACAAGAATACATTCCCAATATTACCGACTCACCTCTAATTGCCTATAGTCCGATGGTGTTTATGACTACTGAGCAATTAGCCCCAGGTTTGGAGCAAAGCAATAACTTATATACCACCCTGGCTACAACAGAAAATCATCGACAGCTAGATCCCAACGCTCCCAAAATACCAATTGCCTATGTCCACACCGCCCCCACACGTTCTAATTCGGGTCTACAGACTTTGGTAGCTCAGTTTGCCTCCGTCGCCAACAAACAGCCAGAAGACTTGACCCAGGCTGATGTTCAAAAATATCAAGAGGAAGTAAAACAGATTCAGCAAAAGATTACTCGCTACGGTAAATCGACGGGGAATTTAGCTCGTTCTATGACGGAAAATGGTGTGTTTTGGGCTTCTGTCGGTTCTGTTTATGAATCCTTGGTGATTAATGCCAACACCCAGACAAATAATCAGGATAAATTTCAGGCGGTATATCCCCAGGCTACTTTCACTTCTAACATGCGAGCAATCTTACCCAACGCCCCCTGGATTAGTAGCTCAGAACAAGAAGCAGCAACTCAGATTATCGAATACATGCGCCAGCCTGATACTCAGCAGATTGCGGCAGAGTTAGGTCTACGTCCTGGTATTCCTGGTGTGCCGTTAGGTAGTAAATTTTCGCCTCAGTATGGGGTTCAGCCGCAAGCAAAATACGATTCCTATCGTCCTCCTCAGCCCGAAGTTGTCGAAGCGATACTCAATAGCTGGCAAACTTACGCCAAAAAACCCTCCCAGGTAGCGGTGGTAATTGATACTTCAGGTTCAATGAAAGGTGCGAAACTAGCGGCGATCAAAAATACCTTGCTCAACTATGTCCAGAACTTAGGAGAACAAGAACAAATTGCCCTAATTAGCTTTAACTCAAAGATTAATCCGCCTGTGATTGTTGAGGGTAATACCGCAGGTAAAGATAAAGGAATTAGCTTTATTAGTAGCCTAACTGCTGGTGGAGGAACTAGGCTTTATGACAGTAGCCTGTATGCCCGTAATTGGCTGATGCAAAATCCCCGTCCAGAAGCTATCAATGCGGTACTGATTCTCACGGATGGCGAAGACTCTGGCTCGCAAATTAGTCTCGATCAGCTATCAGAACAGCTAAAGTCTAGTAACTTCGAGTCGGGGGAAAATATTGCCTTTTTCACCGTCGGCTATGGCAGAGATGGCGAGTTTGATGCTCAGAGTCTCCAGCAGATTGCTGAATTAAATGGCGGCTACTACCGTAAAGGCGATCCGCAAACTATTTCTAATCTAATGGCAGATTTGCAGGTGGAATTCTAAGTACAGGCGCTCTACTAAGATCGAGGTAATCAACTACTCAATAACCATGAAGTTAGCCAACCCCTTACACTATCCTCTTGCTGTCTTGGGAGGTGGAATTGCCCTAATCACGGGAGTTCGCCTGATCCAGCTACCTAGCTATGTCGCGCTACCTGGGGCGGCTGCGATCGCCACTGCTCTAGCAATCCCTCTCAAGCAGCAAACATCCCAACAAATAAATCTTGATAACCCTGCCCTAGCCAGAGAAATTAAATCGGTTAAGCAACAGGCTCAATTATTAACCACCAAGGCTCAAGAATTACGTCAGGAAGCACAGCAAATGCTCACCGCTAGCGCCCAGCTAGAACTATTTGCCGCCGTCGAATACGCTTGCGATCGCGTTTTGGAGTTACCCAGCAAAGTCGATCGCCTTGCCAGAAAACTCCAGGGGGCGGATTCCTTACTATCATCTGCCGAATTGACCAGACAAATTGCCGAGGTAAAAACGAAAGCCCAAGCAAGTTCTGGTGTTGCCCAGTCACAGTTAAACCAGCTAGCTACTAGCTTAGAAAATAACCTGCGGCTCGCCCAACAGGGGCAAGATGCCCGCCAAGCACAAGTAGTTTCCCTTGCTACCTTAGTTACCGAATCTGCTGGAGTATTACAGCAGTTTCAAAATCGTTTACGTACCTCAAATCTCGATAATTCTCAGGAAATTGATGATTTAAAAGCTATCAGCGACGAGTTGAAAGATATGCAGGACAATGTCGATCTATTAATTACTTAAAATTAAATATCTATTTATAAAAACTAAGAACTAAAAACTAAAAACATATCCAATTAACTTTAGATATAAATAATGAATCTAAAATCAAACCGTAATAAAACTTTTATTTCTTTAGGAATTATTGGTGTATCTTTAGCTCTAGCTTTTGCGCCTATTCCTGGAGTCAAACAGACTGTTACTGTCGTCAGCGGTACAGAATTAACCGAGCCTCTAAAAGAGTTAGAAACTAGATTTGAACAGGATAATCCTGGCATCGATCTGACGTTAAAATTTCAGGGTTCTCAAGATATGGTTAATAACTATATCGATCGCCAAAATGACTTTGAACCTCATGTTTTAATCCCTGCTAACGGCGAAATTTTGACCGAATTAGCCAGTCGCTGGCAAGCACAAAATAATAGTGAGGTTTTTGCGCAACCACCTGTAGAAATAGCCAAAACCCTTCTGGTTGCGATCGCCTGGCAAGAAAGGGGCAAAACGCTATTTCCCGACGGTAAATTTGACTGGTCAAAGATTGCCCAGGCAATGGAACAAAAAAACTGGTCAAAAGTTGGTGGTAAGGCAAATTGGGGTAGTTTTGATTTTGTTACTACTAATCCCACCCGTTCTAATAGTGGACAGTTAACCCTTAGTCTCTGGTTGCGATCGCAAAACTACAGCCTCAATAGTTCGGATGCGGCTTCTTTATTTAACCTGGTCAAAAGCTCAGTTTATCAGCCGCCTCGTTCGACGGATATCCTACTCCAGGAATTTATTAGCCGTGGGGCAAACGACGGGGATATTGCCATGGTTTATGAAAGTATTGCTCTTTACCGCTGGGATCAGGCACAAACTACTCAAGGTCAAGCCTATCGTATCTACTATCCCAATCCGACCATGGAAACCCTAGCCACGGCTGCCGTCCTGAAACAAGACGTGTCAAGAACTACAGCAAAAGCAGCAACTAAATTTCTTCAATACATTACTCAACCAGAACAGCAGCAGGTGTTTGTTAAGTATGGATTTCGCCCCGCTACCTCCAGAGTCGATCTTACCTCTGTCCCCAATAGCCCCTGGTCGCAAAATATTCCTGGCGCAATGCCCGAGCCGACAGTTGGGATCGAAAAGTCTCCTCCCACTGCCGAAATCGCCGAAATTCAACGTCTATGGGGTCGATCACGTTAGGCATTAAAATACACTTCTACTGTGTATGGCGATCGAGATGAATCAACCAACTAAAAAAGCCGAAAAAAAACCCTGCCATCATTGCGAGGGCAAAGGCTACATTGAACTACGAGACTGTGCAGGAGAGATACAGCGTACTGAAAACTGCTCCTATTGCGAAGGCAAAGGTTTTGCAGCAGCCGATGATTAGCTTGAGAGGAATTAACTTCGCTTCCATCTCTCAGCCATTGCACTCTGAAAGTAAATAAACAAAATTGCTTTGTTGAGGTTTATATTCATCTTTTAACTGTCTACTAGTTAAAGATTTAGTAATGTATGGCAATTTTCAATTTAAATCACGAATATTTGTGATTTAGCTCAATTACTATTTTTAGCGCCAAAACTATAATCTTTATAACAAGTAAACACATTATTAAATATAGGAAAATATTATGTTCATCCTTGCATTTGGCTCATTAATTGGCTTTGTCGCTATTATTGGTGCTTTAGAGGTTACTAGTGAATAATTGATTGAACAACGTAAGTTTATTTTTATCAAACTACCACAATCAATTTTTAAACATGAATTATTAACTAACCTTCTGAGGGATTCAATCGTACCTTGGAAGGTTTATTCATGAGCAAACGATATTTATAAGCGATCGCCAATAAAAAAACAGCCTCAAGCCGTTGGTATTCAAGATTTCTGTTGATGTTATGCCCTTGTGGTACTGTTGACTGTCCACAGCCCTTTGGGCAAGCGTTCTCAAAGAGAGCTTGGAGGCGTAAGCCTCCGTGGATACCGCTTCGCATATTGACTGTTAACTGTTGACTGATTCAAAATCTACTGCTACGGCGATCAATCATGTCGGCAAGAAGAGCAAACATACTTACCTGAATTGCGGCAACGAAAAGAATTAATGTAGATTCAGTTAAATCTTGTTCGATAAACAGATCGTTCCCCAAAGATACTAAACAGCCTAGAGCAAACAGTCCAGCCACGGGGAGAAATATTCTTAAGGGCGCGAAATAGACCCCCATGCGGAGAATTAGCTGCACAAAGCGGAGGGTGTCGCGGATGGGCTTAATTTTGCTTTTGCCTACCCGATGGAAATAGTCGATCGGCTCATAGTGAACAATATAGTTATTAGTCAGCATGGCGATCGTGATGGTGGTAGTAAAGCTAAAGGTATTGGGTAAGACAGGAACAAACTTGACTAGAATATCGCGGTGAAAGACACGTAAACCGCTATTTAAGTCGGGAATGCTGGTTTTTGTGACCCATTGGGCAAAACGCACCAGAAACCACTTAGGAATCTTACGCAGGGTGGAGTAGGTGACATTTTTCCCCGTCCGCGAACCTACAACCATATCAGCCTTTCTCGCTAGCTGGAGTAAGTCGGGAATGCGCTCGTTGGGATATGTCCCATCGGCATCGGTAATGACGATTAGAGGATACTGAGCCTGTCTAATGCCTGTTTTGAGGGCAGCACCATAGCCACGATTGGAGTTATGTTCGATCAGCGTAATGTTAGCGACAGAGGTTAGGACGTTAGAAGTAGAGTCTGTCGAACCATCGTTAACTACAATAATTTCATATTCATAGTTGGGCTGCAAAATTTGATGCAAATGCTCTACCGTAGCAGCAATAATTTCTTCTTCGTTGTAGACGGGAATAACGAGGGAAAAAGTAGGCAATGATTCTTGTGACATCAGGATATTGGGGCGATCGCTAGTAGAGAGAGTAGGTCGGCTCAAAATCGAAGCGGAAAAGAGTTACTATGTTCGACGTTAAACTTACTTATCTTAAAATGTCGATCGCAAAAATATCTAAATTTCTGTTGGCGACTGAAACTAAACTATACACAAGGCGATCGCTGTTCTGGCTCGGTTTAAGTCTATTCTTCACGGTAATTTATGCTTCGCTAGCACTAAAGCTGGCATTTGGCAGTGAATATGTGATGCAAGATGATGCCCGTCAGCATATTTTTTGGATGAGTCGTTTTAGCGATCCAGAATTGTTTAAATCTGACTTGATTGCCGATTATTATGAGTCGATTTCTCCCTGGGGAGTAAAAACTCTCTATCGGGGGGTGGCAATGTTGGGGATCGAACCACAGACATTGAGTAAGTTGCTACCAGGCATCCTGGCAATAATTATTACTGTCTTCTGTTTTGTTGTAAGTCTGGAATTGTTGCCGATTCCCTTTGGCGCTTTTGTCATTAGCTTACTCTTTAGCCAAAATGTTTGGGCGCAGAATGGCACTATTTCGGGAACAGCCAAGGATTTTGTCTATCCTTTGTTTTTTGCCTTTCTCTATTATTGGTTGAGGCGATCGCTTTTAGGAGTCTGCATCACCATCATTTTAGCCGCCATATCTTATCCCCCAACGGTTCTGATCTTTGCTGGTGCTTTATTTTGGCAACTATGGCAGTTTAAAGGTTTTATACCCCGCTTGAATCCGAACAAACAGGTTTTAATCTTTAGCGGTGTCGCCCTCGCCTTATCTTTTGTACTGCTGCTACCCTATGCTCTATCCTCTGGGGAATATGGACCGACGATTACCCTCGAACAGGCAAGAAACATACCGCAATTTGCCCCAGGGGGGAGAACAGCGTTTTTTGATGATAATCTTTGGGAATATTGGGTTAGCGGTAGACGGACAGGATTAAGGTTATATCAGTCATTTGTACCCTATATCGCCGCTACGGGACTGTTTTTGCCCTGGCTCTTCAAGTTTCCGCAACGATACCACCTCTTGCGACAGGTTAGCCCGAAAATTTCTTATTTACGAGACTTACTAATTGCTTCGATGGGCTGGTTTGTACTGGCTCATATAGTGCTGTTTAAGCTTTACCTTCCAAGTCGCTATATGTCTCGTAGTCTGAGGGCGGTAATGGCGATCGCAGCGGGAATTTTTCTGCTGGCGGTACTAGAGGCAGTTTTTCGCTGGGCAGTCAATCATCCTGGCGATCGCACAAAATCTTTTATCGCCTTAGCAGTTACGGCATTATTCTTCACGCTGTTAATTGGCTTCCCCATTAGCCAAAAGCCATTTTTGAATACCTACTACATCAAGGGAAAACATTCAGAACTCTATCAGTTTATCGAAGCGCAACCCAAAGACACCCTGGTTGCTTCTCTAACGGACGAAGCCGACAACATTAGCAGCTTTGCCCATCGCTCGGTGCTATCTAGTCAAGAACATGCGATTCCCTATCATACAGGCTATTTTATTCCTCTGCGACAGCGCCTGTTTAATCTGATTGAGGCTCAGTATACGGGAGATCTTGCAGTAGCCAAAGACTTTATTAACCGCTACGGGGTAGATCTCTGGCTGATCGACGAGTCTAGTTTCAATGCCGACTACCTCAGACAGAATCGCTGGCTAAGAGATCAACAGCCCGTGACCCAAAAGGCGATCGCCAAGCTAGAAGCTGGAGTAACTCCTGCGATCGCCAAATTACAGTCTGCCTGTACTATCTTCCAAGATGGCAGATATCTTATTCTTGAGAGTAAATGTATTCTGGAAATCAATAATTTGGATCGGCAAAAGGTATTAAATTAAAGATCTCTATCTCTAAACAGATCCTTAAGTAATCGTGTATGTCACAATGATTAGCGTTAATCATGACTTGTAGTTAAGCAATTTATATTTAGATATAAACATGGAACCGCTCTATCAGTATGCTTGGCTAATTCCCGTCCTGCCTTTGATTGGGGCAATGCTCGTCGGAATTGGTTTAATTTCTGTCAACAAGGCGACTAATAATCTGCGCCAGATTGTTGCTGTCTTTATCGTCTCCATTATTGGCGCGACGATGGTAATGTCCTTTGCTATTCTGTGGAGTCAAATTCACGGACATGAAGCCGTTACTCGCACGATCGAATGGGCTTCGGCGGGAGACTTTCATCTCTCCATGGGCTATACCATCGATCACCTCAGTGCCATGATGCTGGTAATTGTTACCACCGTAGCATTTTTGGTAATGATCTACACCGATGGCTATATGGCTCACGATCCTGGGTATGTGCGTTTTTATGCCTACCTGAGTATCTTTAGCTCCTCAATGCTGGGACTAGTAATTAGCCCTAACCTCGTCCAAATCTATATTTTTTGGGAACTGGTAGGGATGTGTTCCTATCTTTTAATTGGCTTTTGGTACGATCGCCAACCCGCCGCCGATGCCTGTCAGAAGGCATTTGTGACTAACCGCGTGGGCGACT
>JBCBWB010000019.1:0-40880 GCA_039817275.1 Cyanobacteria bacterium J06648_1
CCCGTCTCAATCAAACCTAGTCTAAGCAATATATCGTTAACAACTCCATACTGATCGTTAAAAATCCACGCCCAGGCTAATCCCATTACCGCCGTTGGTAGCGCCCAGGGGATGATGGCAACTGTCCTAACTACTCCCCGTCCAAAAAAGGATTTATTCAGCACTAAGGCTACACCCAAACCGAGCAGTAGCTCTAAAACCACGCTGGAGATCGTGAAAACAGAAGTATTCCAGAGACTTTGCCAAAATCTGCCGTCGCCGATCATCCTTTGGTAATTACTCAAGCCGCTGAAAACGGGCTGTAGCTGCGTGCCTAAATTTTCAGTAAACCAACTCAACCAAAATGCTCTGGCGATTGGGTAAATAAACACCAGACCCAATACCAACAGAGCAGGAATCAACATGATCCAGCCCGTAATTTTTTCCTGTTTGCTACTAAACGTCATTTTGCTTAAGTATTTATTGATTGGTTGGAATAGGCGATCGCTCAAGACAGGGCAATTAGTCAGATCTAGGGGTAATCACCCTTACTTTAATAAATTGCGCGTCTCATTGGCAGCCGCCTGCATCGCTGACTGAGAAGTCATTTTGCCCGTAATTGCGGCACTGAGATAACGCTGAAGAATATCTGAAGCCTGAGCATATTGGGAAATGGGCGGACGCAGGGCGGAACTTTGAACTACGCCTAGCAGTTGCGGGTAATAGTTATACTTAGCGACAATTTCGGGGTCGTTAAAGAGCTGAACCCGACTGGGAACAAAGCCTGTCGCCAAAATAAATTCCCGTTGAGACTCCTCGCTACTAAGAAACTCTAATACTTCCCAAGCCGCATTGGCGTGTTTAGTGCTGGTAGAAATTCCCAAACCCCAGCCCCCTAAAGTCGCGCCGCTTGCCTGTCCCGCAGCGTGAACCATTGGTTTAATTCGATACTTACCCGCAATATCTGAATCAGCCGCCAGGCTATAGACATAGGGCCAATTGCGCAAAAAAGCCGCCTTGCCGTTTTGAAATAGCAACCTGGTTTCCTCTTCGGCATAGGTTGTGACTCCTGGAGGAGATACCTTTTGCTCGATCGCCTGACGCAAAAAATCTACAGCGGCGATCGCTTCTGGCTGGTCTAAGCCAACTTCTAGAGTATCTGGATCGACCCAATAAGCCCCGTTGCCCTGCAAGATCTCGACAAACATCGCCGCCAAGCCTTCATACTGCTTGCCCTGCCAAACATAGCCCCAGTCCGTCAATCCTTGCTGCTGAAGATCTTGAGAAATAGTTAGCAATTCGTCAAAAGTTTCTGGTGGTTCTTGATAACCTGCCTGCTCTAGCAAATCCTGACGGTAGTAGAGCATGCCCGCATCTGACCGAAAGGGCAAACGATAAAGCTTATCTTGATATGTTCCTCCTGCAATATCCCCTGCCAGATATTTCTTTGCCTCTAGGGGGTCAAGGCGATCGCTAATATCTCTGAGCCAGCCAGCAGCGGCAAACTTGGGAGTCCAGACAATATCCATATAAACCACGTCATAGGGGGAATTGCCCAGGAGAAAAGATGAAGTATAAAGATCTTCTACCTGATTACTGTCGCTAGGAGCTTCGACAATTTGGAATTCAATATCCGAATGTTGCTGGTTAAACTTCTGCACGAGAGGCTGAAGTTGCTGTGCCTCATCTGCCCTGACCAAGGTTTTAATGACGATTGGCTGCTGTGTCCAGGCAGGAATGCACAGAGCGATCGCCAAACTAAAAGCCAATAAACTAATTAACCAGTAGTTCAGGCGATACAGTTTGTTTAGATAGCGATGGTAATTGAATTTTAACTTTAACCAGGAACTAGACATATAATCTTCGGTTTCATTCATCAGACCAAGTGCTACTTTATAACGAAGCCTGCCTTATAACTAAAATTATCCGCGCCAAACGAGAAAAACTAAGTACAAGTAACTAAAAATTAAATGGCGATCGTCAAATATCAGTGTTTTTACGAATGTATTTATCTTTTAGCAGCGATAGTATTTTCTTAATTAATTAAACAGTTTGATAATAACTTATCTAATTTAACTTGTTGACTGCCATCACAAGTGAATTTATTAAGCTAATTCCTCTTGCTCTGCAATCCCGCTTTTGCCAAAAAAAGTGGGGTTTTTTATGAAAATAGAAAGACTCGCCTGCAACCTGCTTCCAATTAGCCAAAAATGCGATCAAGAGTAATGTTGGCTCGATAGTTAACATTACCCGTAAAAATGGGCTATACTTTACCATTGATAAAGTCAACGGTTAGACTTCAAGCCCTTGTGGTGAAATGTCTGCTGTTGCAAACTATTAAGGTACAGTTGAGGAGGGGATTATTCCTGAGCAGCTAAACCTGACTGTGAGCTTAAGAGGCACCCGCGAAGTCAGGGAAGATCACCAAATATTTCGTCTTACTGGATTACTAGATGCCTTTTCTGAACCAGCATTTCGTAAAGTTATTGGTAATTGTATAGACGAAGGACCAAGCAACCTAGTTTTGGTTCTAGCACAGATTGATTTTATTGATAGTTCTGGTTTAGGAGCATTAGTACAGCTCGTGAAAAAGGCACAAACTGCGGGTGGAAGCTTGCAGGTTGTGACAAATCCGCGAGTCACGCAAACCGTAAAACTAGTACGTCTCGAAAAATTTCTTTCTCTCCAGCCATCTGTAGAAGTGGCGCTGGAAAATATTAAGAAATAACGTCCTAGTTTGGATGTATAACGATCGCAACTAAACAAACTAAACAATAGTAACAATGCGCCAGCAGACACGGCTCAAACTTAGGCAGATTGGGGAAACATGCTAGACCCGACTTTAGCTAATCAGTCAGTTCAGATTGAAAGGCTATCACCGATCGCTTTAGCATATATTGGAGACGCGGTATTTGAACTCTATGTTCGCACCAAATTTCTTATGCCCCCAAAACGCATGGCTAGCTATCATAGTCAGGTTGTTACCCAAGTACGAGCCGAAAGTCAGGCGATTCATTTATCATCGTTATTGCCAGATCTAAGCGATGCTGAAAAAGAAATTTTACGTCGTGGACGCAACGCTTGTGTTGCCAAACCTCGCCGTTTAGACCGTCAGACATATCAGCAAGCAACTGGTTTAGAGGCGCTGATCGGCTACCTTCATTTAACCAATCCTCAAAGGTTAGCTGAGTTGTTAGCCAAATTAGATTTCGACACTGAATTTTGATGCGGTTAGCTATTGAGTCCCGCAGTTCTTTAAAATGAATTGAATGGAGTTGCTAGCTCTAGTTAACCAATCTCCCCCAAATTTATTTTTTGAGATTACTGCCCTGTGAAACCTAAAATTTCTTCTAGACACGGAAAAAGAGGCAAATCCAATCCTGCTAACCCCTCGCCACAGCCGACAGAAGAAATCGATCTGACTTATGGTCGTCATGCGGTGTTGGCAGCACTCAAAGGCGATCGCCAAATCAATCGAATCTGGCTCACAGATAAGCTCCTGGCTCACGGGCAATTTTATCCTCTGGTTAAAGAAGCCAAAGCCAACGGCACAATTATTGATGAGGTAAGTTCTCTACGTTTATCTCAGCTCACCCAAGGAGGCAATCATCAGGGCATAGCCGCCCAAATTGCGCCCTATTCCTATTGGGACTTATCTCAACTCATTGAGCAAGCAAAACAGACTCCTGAGCCAGTAATAGTGATTGCTGACGGCATCGAAGATCCCCACAACCTGGGGGCGATTGTTCGGACAGCCGAAGCCTTGGGGGTTCAAGGAATAATTATCCCGCAACGTCGAGCAGTGGGAGTTACTTCTACCGTCATGAAGGTAGCAGCAGGAGCATTAGAAAATATGGCAATCGCCAGAGTGGTTAATTTGAATCAGGCGATCGCTAAACTTAAAGATGCGGGTTTCTGGATCTATGGCACTACCGCCGATACTGACCAAATGCTGTACAAAACCAACTTCAGTGGTGCTGTAGGGCTAGTCATAGGCTCTGAAGGTAAAGGATTGAGTCAATCAACCGCGAAAAATTGCGACCAGCTTGTAGCGATTCCCTTGGTAGGCAACACCCCCAGTCTCAATGCTTCGGCGGCTGCGGCGATCGCTCTTTATGAAGTCTTTCGTCAGAGACAATGATTTCAGTCAACAGTTAACAGTCAACAGTCAACAGTCAACAGTCAACAGTCAACAGTCAGATTTTATTCTAGTTTTCTTGAGAATTGAAAAGATTATTCTGCTTACTTCATCTGCATCGCGATAAATACTGTCAAATGCTTTTTGTTCAATATACTGCGTATCTTTCAATAGAGAGAGCCAGTATTTGGTTTCTAAACACTCTTTATAAGTAATAGACATTTTGGCAGAAAATTCTGCGCTAGAAATCGATCCATTCGCCTCTGCAACGTTTGCGCCGATGCTAGTACCACTTCTCAATAGTTGTTTGGAAAGTAAAAACTCTTTCTGATTTTCTTTCAGATACTTATATGCCTTAACAATTCTAATCGCCAAAGCATAAGCCTTATCATAGGCTACACTTTTTAGTCTCAAGTCATTGTTGTCCACTGAACTACTTTTAATAAAATCTGTTGACTGTTGATGTTATGCCCTTGTGGTACTGTTGACTGATTACTTCACTTAAGGGTAGTAATTCCAGTCTACGAGAGCGGATGGTTTGGGCGATCGCTTTGAGCCAAGTTTCGGTGATCATTTCTTTAGATAGTTGAAAGACACAGTAGCCATGCTGTTGCGCGAGGTTGAGCTTTTCGTAATCCCGCATGAGGCTTTTTCCCGTGCTGTGTCCTCCCTTGTGCCAGATTTGCCCGTTGATTTCGATCGCGACTTTAGCCGCAAAGTTTACATAGTCGAATTTAAAGCGCCGTTTAGGAATTAGCCGTACTTCTGTTTCTAAATCTAAGTCGGGAAAAAGTTCCTCCCACATCAGATCGAATTCAAATTCTAGGCTACTAATACTCATCGGTTATGTTAACTGTTCTTTTTTTTCCGAAGATAACCTGATTTAATGCGATCGACAAACCTCCTGACAAAGTTTGCTTTTTTATTCAACTTGGTTGTTAAATTTGTTTTATAATTGATTCAGGTTAACAATTGTCATCTATTTGAGCAGATTGAAACAAGTGATTGCAAAATGAGCCAGCCAATCCAATTTACATTTCATTTAAAAAAAGCTATTCAGGCTTCTGCTTTACTACTTAATTTAAGAGGTAGAAGAATGAAGTATCTTGGGCTGCTCAAAATGCTTTATATTGCAGACCGAACTGCTTTAGAGAAATTGGAAATGCCTATTACTGGCGACTGTTATTTCTCGATGAAATACGGTCCTGTTCTCAGCCAAGTATACGATCTGATTAAGGGAAAAGAAGAGAGTGATAATTTGTCATTGTGGTCAGAATTTATTTCTCCACGGCAATCATATGAAGATTATTATGTTTCTCTAAAGAAAAATCCTGGTAATGATGAACTTTGCCCAGAAGAAGAAGAAATTCTTCGGGATGTATATGCTCGTTTTGGTCGTTTAGATCCATTTACTGTTGCCGAATGGACTCACGGATTAACTGAATGGCAACAACCGAAACCTATTACCTCGGCTATTCCTATTGCCATTGAAGATATCTTGCATAATGTAGGCAAGAATGAGTCTGATATTGAAGAAATTAGATTGCAAGCATTACAAGATGCTTACTTCAATGAGGTTTTGAATGGCTGAATTGTCAATAAAATTGGGAGATATTTTTTTGATATATACTCCTATAAAGCCCCACTATTTTATTGCCATAGCCGAAATAAGTAATAGTAAATATCTATTTGTTAGCGTAATTACCAGGAAACCAAAATCAGAATCGGCTTGCGTTTTACAACCGAGTCCTCAATCACCAAGTTTTATTATCAAAGAATCTGTAATAGATTATCGCTATGTCCGCGAAATGAATGTGAAACAGCTTTCAGTTATTACAAATGCTAATGGTTTTCGAGAATGCTGTTGTCCCGAAATACTCAAGAAAATTCAGCAGGGTGGGATAGAGTCGAAACGTTTGAAAAACAAGTATAAGAATATATTGAAAAAATATTGTACATGAATAAAATTACTGACAAGCAGCAGCAAAAAATATCAGATTTAACTTCCATTCAAGAGCCGATTACTAGCGCACCGCCTGAAGTAAAAGAAGTAATCGAACGGGTATTAAAGTTGGAGAAAGATAAACTTTATTTAAAGACTCCCCGCAATATTAATGATGATATTCTCAATATTATTAAGCATGTCGTACAATGAAGCTCAATTACCTGCAACTGTGTAATTTTCGTCAGTTTTATGGCAAAACAGCTCAGATTAAGTTTGCCAGTGGCGATCGCAATACGACAGTTATTTATGGTAACAACGGTGCGGGTAAGACTTCAATTCTCAATGCTTTTACCTGGGTACTATATGAGAAGTTTACTGCTGCTTTCGCTTCTCCAGAGCTTTTAATCAATCAGAGATCTCTGGCTGAAGCCGCTCCAGAGCAAGCGATAGAGTGTTGGGTTGAGCTACAGTTTGAGCGCGATCGCAAGATTTATCAGCTTAAGCGCAAGTGCTACGCCACTAGAAATGCAGAACATCAGGTTAGCTACAGTCAGGCTAATTTGTTTATGTTGGTGGCGGGGGATGATGGACGCTGGTATCCGCCGTTAGAAGCACCCGAAGAGATTATCAATCGAATTTTACCCGCCAGTCTGCACCAGTATTTTTTCTTTGATGGGGAAAGAATTGACGGTTTTTTTCGTCAGAGTCAGAACTCTCACATTGCCGAAGATACGAAAGAGCTATTGGGAGTCAAGGTTTTGGATCGGGGAATCGAACATCTCAAGAAAGCAAAGCGCAGTCTTCAGGAGGAATTGGAAAAGTTAGGGGATGCTCAGACGAAGCAGCTATTGAGAGAGCAGATAGATTTGGAGCAGGATCTAGAAAGGATCAGCAAGTTAATGAGCAAACTAACTCAGGATACAGAGGAGTTAGAACGACACAAGAGTAATTTGTCCCGTCAGCTTTTAGAAATTAGCGGTGCAGATGAGATTCAAAAGCTTAAGCTTAGATTGGTTAAACAGCAAAAATCCCTTAAGCAAGATTTAGTTCAGAACAAAAAAGAACTGAAAAAGCTGCTGTCGCGGGATGCCTATCTTGTGTTTCTGCCGCATATTGGCGATCGCCTACTGGACTTACTCCGAACTTTACGCGATCGCGGCGAGCTGGCTACAGGAATCAAACAGGAGTTTATCCAGCAACTGTTAGAACAGCAGCATTGTCTTTGTGGTGAAACTCTAACCCCCGATACAGAGGCTTATCAAAACGTTAAGACATGGCTAGAAAAAGCAGAGCTGAAAAACGTCGAAGAAGCGGCGATTCGTCTAGAGACTCAGGTAAATCCTCTTCCCACACAGTCGGCTAATTTCTGGCAGCAGCTTGATCGACAGCAAGCAGCAATCAAGCACCAGTATCTCGAACTAAATCGCATAGAGTCAGAAATCGAACAGGCTAATCGTCAACTAAATAGCTTCCCTAATCGAGATTCCCAACAGCTACAGCAAAACCTAGAGTCGATCGAAGAACAGATCAAAAGTCTCGTTTTAGAGCAGGGAGAAACCCAGCAACAGCGAAGCGATCTCACCCAGAAATTAGACCAGCTTACGCAGCAAATATCTCGACACCAGCTTACTGAAAGCAAGCAAAAACTAGCTCAACAGCGGATTGCCGTAGCCGAAGAGGCGATCGCGAGGTTAACAGATGTGAGAAGCCGTCTCGAACAGCAGTTTCGCCTGGCTTTAGAACAAAAAGTACAGGAGATATTTAGCTTTATTTCCTTTACTCCCTATACGCCCAAGCTTAGTCAGGATTATCGGTTAACTTTAACTGAAAACACCACAGGCATCGAAACCCCTGTCGCTGCCTCCACTGGCGAAAATCAGATTTTGAGCCTGTCGTTTATCGGTGGCATCATTGATCGGGTTAGACAGTGGAGTGAAGCTAATAGTTTGTTGGGATACGACAGCAGCACCTTTCCCATCGTTATGGATTCTCCTTTTGGTAGCCTCGACCAAATCTATCGTCGGCAGGTGGCTAAAGCGATTCCCCAACTGGCAAATCAGCTAATTGTTCTGGTGACCAAAACCCAATGGCAGGGAGAAGTAGAACAAGAGACAAAATCTTTAATTGGCAAAGAATATGTGTTAACTTATTACTCCCCCAAACAGAACTGTGAAGCCGATTATCTCGAAATAAATGAGCAAAATTATCTTTTGGTTAAACCAACTGCAAATAATTTTGAATATACTGAAATCGTTTCTATCGGCAAGTGAAGAATCGATAACTATTTATAACAGTTAATAGCGCAAAACTTGGGTTATAACAGTGTAAATAGATTGTTTCTTGGTGCAGCAACAGAGGCAGATATAAGAGTGAGGAAGTAAATGCTTTTCTTAGACCACACACAGGTACAGTATTGCAAAATACAGGGCGGGGATAAAACTTTATCGGGCTTGATTTATAACAATAATCTATTCATTAGAGAAAAAGCCTTTCCCAAAGAAGAGATGGAGGCGGCGATCAAAGAGTGCCGCGAAGAATATCTCGACCATGAAGAACGTTCTCAAATTGCCACTCTGCTGGTCAAGGGTAAAAATAGCGTTGGCATCTGGATGCAAAATAATAAGTACAAACCACATATTATTGCTAGTGAAGAGTCTTCAGATAAGCCCACCCAAGCTGCTGCCGATAGCTCTCAAGCGAAAAAAGACGTACAGCGTATTAGCGTCAGACAATTAGGGGCAGAAATGCGCTCAGAAAAAGGAGTCGAAATTAAAACCCGTCGTCATAAACTCAAGCTCTATCAAAGATCTTTCTTGGGTAACGAAGCTGTAGACTGGATTGTCAGCAAAGTGAAAGTATCTCGGACAGATGCGATCGCTCTAGGGCAAAAAATGATGGAAAAAGAAATCTTCTATCACGTCACTAATGGTCATCAATTTAAGGACGAGCCTCTGTTTTATCGTTTTGCAGAAGACCAGGGCAAAAGCATCTGGAATAGTTCGGTCTAAATAGCAACCCTATTCTCGCCAGTTTCTCACTAGCCAATTTTCCCAAAGCTAAATCGCTTTATCTTAAGCTAAGAGATCGATTTTCGGCGCATACTGATAGCCAGGAAAAACTCGCTCTAGGCGAGCGCGAGGGATAGATAAATGCTGCTGAAGAATTGACGACAACACCTCCCGAAAGTCTGTTGTTACGGGCAAATCTCTATCTTTATACAGTGCGGCTGGCGTCAAACCCCGCCAATCTCCATATACATTGCCGCCGCGAATTCCGCCCCCCAAGAGCCACATGACGTTGCCGTAGCCATGGTCTGTTCCTTTATTGCCGTTTTCTCTGACCGTTCTGCCGAACTCTGACATAACCACCACCACCGTATCGGCAAAAATTGGTTCTAAACCAGATACTAAAGTTGCCAAACCTTCGCCCAAAGAGGGCATGAGGCGATCTAAACGGGGATTTTGGTTTATATGACTGTCCCAGCCACCAACTTCCATAAAAGCGATTTGGGTTCGGGAGTCGCCTACCATTAGTTTTGCCACCTCCGCTGCATCATCGACAAAGGCATTAACATTTTGCGCTCCCCGCGAAGCTGCCTGCATTTCTTGAGTTAATTCTTTTAAAACTATTTCCCTTGCTTGACGACCATCACGATAAGCTTTGCTGAGAGGATCTGAGCCACTATATAAGCGGTTAAATGCCTCCTGGACGACTGGTCGATCAGTAGGCAGCGGCGCCGTCGAGTTTTTGCCTGGCTTGAGACTAGTGATCGCCATTTTGCCCTGTAAAATATAAGGAGTGGTCACTCCAACATTAAGTGCCTGAGTTAAGCGATCTTGAGGTAGCTGGGCTAGCAGCCGATTCATCCAGCCATCTTTGGTATTTTTGATTCCTGGCGTGCCGTTTTCTAAATAGTCTTGAGCTTGGAAGTGCGATCGCTCCAGTACGGGAGAACCGCTGCTATGGACAAATGCCAACTGCTTGCGTTGCCAAAAGGGGAGCAAATCTTTGAGCTTTGGATGTAAACCAAAATAATCATCAAGATTGAGCGCACCACCTGGATCTTGGGGATAGGGTATGGCGATAGTTGGTCTTGCCTCATAATACTCTGCTGCTTGGTGAGGAATGACCACATTTAGACCGTCAATCGCACCGCGCAGAAAAACCACTACTAAGCGTTTACGGTTTGTCGCTTTTGCCTGTTGCGCCACCCAGCTATTACAGCCAATGGGGAGTAACATGCTGCCTGCTGCCAAACCTGCTGCCGTCAAAAAATTTCTTCTTTTCATCATCTTGTTGCCTATTATTTGGTCAGGATATTTTGCTAGTTTTGCTAGATTTACTATCTTCTGCTGCTCAAAAAACTGTCGGCTTTTAGCTCTCAAGACTACTTGAATTAACAGTCTTGACCGAGCCGTTTTAGCGATACATCGCTTCTGGACTGCCCAACATCAGGGCAACCCGCAGTCTGGGATGAGTTTTTAGCAATACTTCTTTGGTTGAGGCAGACATGGCACCCATGTTTTGTTCCAGTTGTTGAATCTCGATCAGATTGTCTTTGTTCAAGACTCCGTTAGAGATCGCTGTTGCTAAACTCGTTCTCTGGAGCATTGCGTGAGGATTTAGCCAGGTAGCTTGGGTATTATCGTAACCATCAGGAGTTGGACATCTATAAATTGGCATTGATAGTTGAAACATCATCCCCCGTATGCGTTTGAAGGTAGGCTGCTTAATTTCTCCCATCCGCACTAAAGAAACTAAGTACTGGTAGGGAGTTTTAAACTTCTGCCCAAAATATTGCGGATCGTTAAACTCCTGACTGTGGATCAAAGTATCTAGCACAATGGCGATATTCCCCCTGCTATTGAGAAAGCTCTTGGCTAATCGATCTACCAGAGATTGGGGAGGATTATCGGCGACAAAATACTGTGCCAGTTTATAGCTAATATGTTGAGCTGTAGCGGGATGGTTTGCCAAAATCTGTAGAGCCTGCTCGCCTTCCTTGACACCGTTAGCAGCAATCCGATGACCGAGAAACACCTTGTCTTGCTGATCGTGACGATGCTGATGAAAAATAAAGCCATTTTCATTGCCTTTACTTCCCCTTGCGTCTATTCCCCAGCCTGTAAATATTCTCGCCAGAGAAATAATATCATCTTGGCTATAGCCGCCTTCTACACCTAGGGTATGTAGTTCCATCACCTCACGTGCATAGTTTTCGTTTAAACCGTGTCCGTGTTTTTTTCCTGCTGGACTTTCAGGAGCAGTATTATTTTTATTATCTAAGTAAATCAGCATTGCTGGATGTTGCGCCGTAGCCAACAATAAATCGGAGAAATTGCCCAAAGCATGACTCCGAATCTGATCTTCGTAATCGTTAATCCACAGCTTGACCGAACCCTTAAGAGAATTAACATTAAAGTAATTAAACCAAAAATCCACCATCACTTCCTGTAGCTGGCGATGGGAATAGATCGCTCTGGCTAAATGAGCATCCACCGACTCATCATCAACTTTGCTATTGAATTTTCTGATCGCTCGACGTATTTTTCTTTCTTCTGCGGCTGCTAATTGCTGATTTCGCACCTTTTTGCGCAGAGCAAAATCATATTGTTGGAGTTGGCGAGATGTTTTATTAGCTGTGCTTAATTGGGATAATTGCTGCTTTACTTTTGCCGACTCGGTAAGGGATTGAGGCTTAAGTTGGGACTGAATATAGGCTTCAATGCCCATTTGTTCAACCTGTTCTCGCTCGTATGAAGTTATGCCAAAAGTTAATTTTGAGAGGATGTGCTTTTGTCGAGCCAAAGATTCGCTGGCGTTTACACAATCGGTCTGAGCAGTCCACAGCATGACGCTGAGGAAAATCAAGATTAGACCGTTTTTGAGCCAATTTTTTATTTGTCTACAGTCTTTTTGGTTCAGCATTTTAGCCCTCCTCAAATTTAGCTGATATTTCTTTGCTTTTTCCCCAGCCGAAAAAGTTCACAGCACGATACTCTGCAACTTTTAATAGTATTTACTTAGGGTAAGAAATGTAAACATAAGTTTCATTTATGATCTTTTATTATTTAACCTTAGATATTATTTTTATAGACGTCAAATCAATTTAAGACCATAAACAGTCAATTAGCTTTGATCCCCAAGTATTAATTCTGATTTTGAACTTAGATTTATGTTGACAGACATTACATAACAATTAAAGAGAATTAAGATTATGAAAACTTCTTCAAATTTGGGTCAGTCAGTGATGTTTGCGCTGCTTCTTGCCTTTAGCAGCATAGCTGTGATTTTGCTAATGTCATTTATTGGCAGCTAAAGTTAGTAGTCTTCCAAATTGTAGACGAATCAAATTGGAGATTGTCCCCGAACACACCAGAAAATTAAAAATCTCCAGGGATATTCGACCGCCAGGCAACAGCTTAACCATCTAGGTAGCTGAGTAAAACAGTAAAATTATCTAATTGTAAATAGTTGTTTATATTTGGGCTGGCTTACCAGTCTAAAGGGAGAAAAGCGTTTTGTCCTGGGCTGGAGGGCTACTTGTCCGCTACAAAATTACTCCTGTAAGATTGTTTTGGAGACAAGACGAGTTTTTTTGCGATCGCCTGCCGATAAATCTTTGCCGATTTGCAGGCGAGTGGCATTGGTTTGGAGGACTGTCGCCCCCGCCTTGTCTCCTAGTTGCAGGGCAGTTTTTGCCGCGGTTTGGAGCATGGTTGCCGCCCCTGCGCGATCGCCATCTTTGAGCTTACTCTCGGCAATTTGAGTTTGACGGTACTTAGCCAGGGTCAAAATATGATTTTGCACCTCGTCACTTGGTTCAGCCCGATAAAGATCTTGAGCTTCTAGGTTGATCGCCAAGACATCAGAATGTAAACCCTCTCGATTGGTGCCTGGGTCATCATACTTGAGCTGGACAGCAGCAATTTTGTGAGTGCCTGGGGATAATTGATTGATGTAGAGATTGATCAAAATTACCCGTGGTCGATCCATCATCAGATCTCCCAAGCGAACCGTAAAATAATTACCTGACAAATGAATCGGTAGCTCAATAGTTTCTGGGGCTACCTGCGCCACGGGCTTTAATTCGGCTAAACGCACCTTGGGCATCAGCTCTATCGTTAAAGAACTATTGGTTAAACCAACAGATTGGGCGCGAGAGAATAAACGCTCAAACTCTTGTACCGCCAGACTGGGCTGTTCAATATAAGCTAAAGTTCCTTGGGCTGAATCGGCAATCTGTTCCAGCACATCTTGATTCCAGTGCGCCCCAAAACCCAAAGTATCAATCGTCACATTGTATTCTGCCGATAGTTCCGCTAGCTTCAGACAGCGATGATTATCGCCATGTTCATTTTCGCCATCCGTCAACAAAAAGATACGGGAGACGGCATGAAGATTATGAGCCGCAACTTCTTTTAGTCCTAAGCGTAGTCCCTCATCAATGGCTGTTCCGCCATCGGCAACCATGAGCCGAATTTTTTGCTTGATCGGCTCGATATTTACTGCTGGTTGATTGGGGACAATTACCTTGGCTCGATGGTCAAAACTGACAACGCTAATACGGTCTTCTGGCTTAAGTTTTTCAATAATATTAATCGCGGCTTCTTTAACCATTTCTAATGGTCGTTCCGACATCGAACCACTGCGATCTAAGACTAGGCAAAGATTCAGAGGTAACTCTGCCGCAGGATCATCAGGTATAGCCGAAATAGCCAAAGACAGTTGACGCTGACTGTTGTTTATCTGAGCATCAATATTTAGATCGCTAAGGTAAGACTGTAGACCAACTCTCATAACTGTAGGAAAAAATAAAATTTATGACTCTATGATATTCGTTCTCTTCAGTTAACAGTCAACAGTTAACAGTCAACAGTTAACAGTCAACAGTCATGTAGATATCAAACCAATTGCCATTATTTATCCTGACTTATTCAGACAACATAGACTAGATATAAATGTTTGCTATTTTTCACTACTGCTGACTGTGTTAGTAAGACTAGTCGATACTGATTGAGGTTGGTGCGGAGGCACTGCCAGTAGTGGGAGGAATACTAGAACCCTGACGGAATTCAGCATAAAGGCGATCGCGCCAGGCAAAGAAAGGTTCAAAGGTAATATTATCTGCCAGCCCAGGAACACCTTTACCCTTAAGAGGATCGGGAATATTGAGATAGGAACCAGCGGGAAACTTGAGGTAAATGCTCAATCCTGCTACAGCAAAGTCGGCCAGAGTAGGCGTGTCTCCAGTTAAATAGGGTTGGCTCTGCAAAATCAGGCACAATGCTTCTAAATCCTGAGTTAGGCTTTTCTTGGCTTCCTTAACCGCATCGCCACCAAAGCCCACTCCTGTGCCGAGTACGTCCAAAACTTCTCCAGGAATAGCACCAATAGCAGTTTTTACTAGATCAGGTGTATTGGCAGGAAGTAGAGAAGTGCGAAAATTCTGGTTTAAGTTTAAAGCGCCGACAAATGCCTTCCGCCCTTTTAGACCGATGGAAGTATCTGCCCATTCCTCCATTAGTAAGGTTTGTCCCTTAGCCAAGGGGTCTGCTGGTAAAATTGGGCGTTCGGGATACTTACGTTCCAGATATAAGGCTATTTCTGTAGAGTCGGCAACATACGTACTGCCATCTTTGAGAACTGGAACTTGGCGGCTGCCAGACTTCTGCATCAGTTCAATCTGTCCCACTCCTGGAGTGACTTCGATTGGGCGATACTCTAGCTGTTTATAATCTAGAATGAGGCGGACTTTTTCTGAATAGTGAGATAACTCAAATTGATATAGCTCTAACATGAAAACTCCTTATGATCGGATCAACTCTCGGTATTTAATGTACCTTTTTCGAGCAATAGGTGGCATCATCCTCAAGTCTAGGCATTCAGATTGAGATTAGCTAAAATCCTCTAGTTATCTTTAGATCAGCGGCATCAACTGCGTTCAAACGTACCATTCTAGAATTGCGATAATTGATCCCTAGTTGAGGACACGAATAAATTCCAAGGGCAAACCATCAGTATCGGCGATAAATGCCACTTCATAAAGGCGATCGCCAATCATTTGCTGTTCGGGTGGCAATAAGACTTTGCAGGGTAGTCTCTGCTCTGGATCGTTAGCTCGTAAAGCGTCTAGTTTTTGTTGAAATTGCTCTAACCAACTGCTCAAGTCGGAAGTCACTTCAGTTAGGTCGAAAGACAGGTGATAGTAGCCGACATAATGCTCGTCGCTAAAAGCATCAGGAGCGGGTTTTGGTTCAGGAATCTGGATTAATTCGATTCTGCCTCCCAACCCAGTCAGCCAACAGGCGAGGGTATAGCCCGTCGTAAAACGTTCCTTGACGGTAAAGCCTAGCTGTTCATAAAAAGCGATCGCCTGATGAATATCGGCTGTCCGAATTGAGGCATGGTGCATTACTGATTACTGATTACTGAAATGATCTTTATATTAAATAGCGATAAACGATGTCTACTCTACAATCTGTTAACTGTTGACTGTTGACTGTTGACTGTTGACTGTTGACTGTTGACTGTTGACTGTTGACTGTTGACTGTTGACTGTTGACTAAATTACTCAAACAAAAAACGATAAGGATAGTGGCGGGGGACTCCTGGCTCTTTTTCGAGGGTGAAATTGATAATTTCCCAATGGGGTTCGGCATCAACTTCGGGGCTAAAGCCAATCGGCAGTCCATAAAGCTTCGGAGACTTAAACTCTGGACTCTCACGCCAGGGATGACTCCGCCCTAAATAAGAACTAACTAAATCTCGATATCGAACGGCAATAATTACTTTTGTAGCACGATACCCTTCAGTATATAGAGCATCCAGAGCTTCGTGAATTTCAAAACGAATACCGTCAGGATGGGTATGCTGACGATACCATTGATTTTCCCATCGTCGCCAACTTCTGCCAGAAGGTAAATGAACCAGCTCTTCTATTTTAGGATCAGCTTCAAAAGCACCATGGCGGCTACAAAGGTATGTGTCCGTCAGAGTTAGAGCGGGGATTGTCTGTCGGCAGTGGGGACACACAATTTCGGGACCAAAAACGGGGTATTGTAAGGCTAAATCCATATAATGTTAGGTTGATTCTGCTTTCTTATAGCACGACTGAATCTTGTTGTACCGAAATTGTTTTGATATCGTTTAGGATAGCTTATCTTACATTATGGCTCAATCGACTGGTTCTTATTGGTCTGCTCCCGATTTATCTCAGGCAGCTTTTGTCGCTAGCAACGCCACGGTAATGGGCAGGGTTTCCTTAGCTCGCTATTCTAGCGTTTGGTATGGAGCAGTGGTTCGTGGAGATGTAGAAGAAATTGTGATTGGTGAATATAGCAATGTTCAAGATGGGGCAATACTCCACGGAGATCCTGGTAAACCAACAGTTTTAGAAGATTATGTCACTATCGGTCATCGAGCAGTAATTCATTCTGCCTATGTGGAAACGGGATGTTTGATTGGTATTGGAGCCACAATCTTGGATGGAGTGCGGATTGGTGCAGGTAGCATTATCGGTGCAGGTAGCGTTGTTACCAAGGATATGTCAAAGCGATCGCTAGTATTGGGAATTCCTGGTCGCAGAATCAAGGATGTTCCTGAATCACAAGCTCTCGAACTGATTGAACATGCCCGTAAGTATGCCCAGCTTGCCCTGGTTCATGCTGGCACAGGGGATGATCTGGGATTTGTTTAGAGCTAGGGAAATGTGATGCCATATGGATTCAAGCTTGATTCTTGATCGGTCATGATCAGCAACAGAAAAAATGATTGCTAAATGATTATTAATAGAGCAAGCTTAGTCAAAATTAGCATGTTGAGCCATAATTTTCATAGCACTGTAAATGCAAATCAAATCAAAGTAAATTAGTATCTTTGAGTCATGAAGACACTCAAATTCTCACCACCTCAAGTAAGAGAACTACTGGTTAATAATTTAGGGCGGAAAGCTCTTTGGGGATTAGAAAAGTTTATTGCCCGCTATTCTCTAGTTCCCAACACTCCTTTTTTGTCGTCAACACAGTTTTCCTGGATATCTCTGCTCGAAAAAAATTGGCAGGCGATCACAGAGGAGCTAGAGGTAATTCTCCAATATGAAAATGAACTACCCCGCTTCCAGGATATTTCTCCCGATCAGGGTAAGAATATAAGCCGCGATAATCTGTGGAAAACTTTTTTTCTCTATGGTTATGGGGTCAAGATGTCGCAAAATTGTGATTATTGTCCGCAAACCACTCGTATTATCGAGCAGATTCCAGGAATGAAGACGGCTTTCTTCTCAATTATGCTGCCAGGGAAACACATTCCTGAGCATCGAGGTCCCTACAACGGCGTACTACGCTGCCACCTACCCCTCAAAGTTCCCGCCGCGAGAGAACAGTGTGGGATTCGGGTAGATCGGGAAATAAGACACTGGGAGGAGGGAAAAGCAATTGTGTTTGATGATTCTTATCCCCACGAAGCCTGGAATAAAACCGATGAAATTAGGGTAGTGCTGTTTTTAGACATTGTGCGACCGATGAGTTTTCCTGGTTCAGTGGTAAATCATCTGTTAATTAATTTAATTCGCTGGTCGCCCTTTATCCGCGATGCCCATAAGAATCAACAGCGGTGGGATCGTAAAATTGCCCAGGTGTTTAATCACAATGGATAATTGACAATGAACAATTGACAATTGGGCGGGACTTCCCTGGTCTCCCCATTTCAGGATCATTTTATGACCATTTCACAATCCTCGGGAGATCTGCCAGTATTTTTGCACCAGCCGATAGCGAAAAGTATACAGACTGCCAGATAGATTATCTTCCTGGATCAGATAATAATCCTTAAGTAGCAATCTCAAAACGGTTCTTGCCATTTCCTTATCTTTGGTATCAGGCTCGCTTTTCAGATATTGCCAAAGACGAGAAAAGGAAGTAGGGGGGTTGATCGATAAGATATCGAGGATTTCTAGGGCATAGGGTTTCTGCTCATCACTGTAGTAGTTATCGATTCGCTCGCGGTAATGATCCATTTTCCAGAGATTGACTGTGCTGCGGAGACATGCCGTAATTGTTCCCTCGATAGTCTCTCGGTCGATCTCACCATCAATGTCTTTGAACTGTTCAATTAGATGATGGATATAAAAAGGAATACAGTCTACCGCCGAGGCAATATCCCTGGCGGTGGGCGCTAAATCTTCGATGGGGATCTCTTCTCCCTGCAATAGGTTTATGGCTAGTTTTGTTGCTTCTTCCAAGGATAATGGCTGTCCCTCGATTGGATACATGTCGTTGGTGGGATCGTTACTATAGCCAGCCCTTTGCAGATTTTTAATAATATGGTGTAGACCGATGGAGCCAGAAAAAATCATGCGGACATCAGGATAGGTCTGGCGCAGCGATCGCAAACTATCAAGAACTTCCATGGCGGTTTCATCCTGAAAGTTACCTAGCATGTGGGGCATCTCATCCCATATCAATACCACCTGTTTGTTTTGCAGGGTGACGAGATCTTCAATAGTTTTGGTTAGGAGAATTTTCCAGTGGTCAGCGGCAACTTCGGGCAGCTGATAGCCATCAAAATAACTCCCTGTAAGCTGACTAATATACTCTCGGACTCGTCTGGCTTGACCCTCTTCTCTTAGATAAGTTTCGGTATCTTGCCATACTGCTTCGACAAACTCGATGGGCGTTCTGATGCCTTCTAGGTCGCGGTAGATCGGCAGCATCTCTGGGGCGGCTTCGGCGGTCATTTTTTTGAGGATGCTGCTTTTGCCAATGCGGCGTTCTCCACTAAAAATTAGGCTTTGCTGAGTCAATCGTCCCCATAGACGCTCGATTAATTCTTCTCTACCCACAATCTCATCAGGAGCTATCTGCCCTCCTGGATTTGCCTTAAAATCCGACTGCTTGAACTTGAAGCTAGCCAGCTCGTCGTTCCATTCTCGTTCTGGTTGAGAAGCGCTATTCCAGTCTAAATTGAGTTCTTGGCACAGACGGATAAAAGTATTAAGAGCAACAGGCTTACAGTTAATAAACTTGGAAATCGAAGCGCGTGACACCTCAAGACGTTCGGCTAGCGATCGCTGAGTTAACTGTCTGAGGGCTAAAGATTCTTCTACCTTCGGTATCCATTCGCTATTTAACTGTAAGGAACTACGTGCCATATTACTTTACTAATCCTGTGAAGATAACCGCAGAAATTGAGTGAGGGAAATGCTTGGGTTTACCGCGCAGTTCCAACCATGCTGTTGAGACTGTCTTAAGCTATCACAACTGAATGAGACTGGATAATAAATGTTGAAAATCGTTGCTTTGAAAAACAAAGGAAGTTCCGAGGCAAAAATAATGCCAGATGCTCAATGTAATTTAACTGCAATTTAAGATTTCAGGCTCAAATCATCACAATTGCCTTCTCAAAGCTGTCCTTCAAAACATTTTTCGGTTCTCGTGTTTTATGCAAAACACCTCGCATAACACAAGGCTAGATTTAACGACAGTTATTCTCGGATCCTCTGGGGACGCAAGCAATAATAACCAGAAATTAATTTGATTGTTGTATAAAGTAATGTGGTAGCATGCTTGATAATTAATAATTACCTGTGCCTGAAGGACACGATTAGAACATTAAAAACAATGCTTTAAAACAAAACTACCTCAAACTATTTTTTCTGAGAAAGATTCTAAACCTAGATTGCCTAGCTTCTTTGGTAGCGCAATATACACCTTCCTCTCAAATAAATCGATATTATCTCAATGAAGTTTTTAAATGCAAAGTTAGTAAAAATAGATGCCTGCATCGACAAAAGCTAATTAGCAATTGACCCTCTTTTTTTTCGAAAAAACCATAATCAAGTTCAGGTTAAGCATAATAAAATATTCGCAAAAAGCACTTTTTTTTGCTTTTATATAATTTATAGTTATTAGTCTGCTTCTAGCAATGGGATTATAGTAAAGATCTATAGAGGGAAAATAATGGTTATCTAACATTGCAGACTGAGATAGTTTAAAAAGCATTTAGAACATAAAGCTCTTAAAAAAAATTAACGGTACTTTTTGACAGACTAACAATCCTGAATATGCCTATCAGCCCTGAAATATCCTACGAAAACAGGATCTTCTCAGTATGGGAGTTGCAAATTAAAAGAAGGGCTTGTTATGTATTCTTAGCCAGTAGAAGAATTACTGTCACGTCAGTGAGCAAAAGCAAGTAATTCAGAACGCTGAGGGCGATAATATAGCCTAGGATGTAGGACTTACAGAGCGACTCGAAGAGTAACTTTGGTTAGCTCTACCTGCTAAATTCAGATAAACTTACTAAAAACTTTGTTGCGATAACTTCAAATCTTCTAAAGAAAAAGTAAAGAAGTTAATATTGCAATTTACTAAAAATATCCAGATTTGCAATCCAAATTGACTCAAGAAATTAACTTGAGAATTATAAGATTCTACTCATTGATCGTCCCACTGTCATGATTGATACTATCGCCTATCTTGCTCCCGAAATACCGTCGGTATCTGGTACTTTTGTTTACCAAGAAATCATTGCCCTCCAGCAGTCGGGGCTAAAAATAGTTCCTATTTCAGTTCATCAACCCCAGGTGTTGGTTGAAGACTGTGAGGTAATAAAGCTAAGTGAGATCACCACCTATCTCTATCAGCAAAGT
Organism: Cyanobacteria bacterium J06648_1; assembly: GCA_039817275.1. Classification (GTDB taxonomy): domain Bacteria; phylum Cyanobacteriota; class Cyanobacteriia; order Cyanobacteriales; family Xenococcaceae; genus Waterburya. The sequence goes on from JBCBWB010000019.1 coordinate 20,713, forward strand.
CTGCTCTCGACCCTGCTGCTCAGTCTAGGATTACTAATTAAGAATCCTCAGAAATACATAGCAGTTTTTCTGACGGCACTGTCAGACATTTCTCAGCTAGGTATCAGCAGGTTGAGTTCCTGGAAGCTAATGTATCAGTTTTTGTATGCCTGTCGGGTAGCAAAAATTATCGAGGCTAATAGCTGCCATTATCTACACATTCATTTTGCTCATGTCCCGACGCAAATTGGCATGTACGCCTCACAGCTAACGGGTGTTCCCTTCAGCTTTACTGCTCATGCCAACGATTTATTTGCCAATCAACTACTCTTGGCGGAAAAGGGGAGGAGAGCAAAAACCGCAGTCACAATTTCGGAATACAATCGCCAGTTCTTGCTCAAACAGGGGCTAGATGCTCAAAAGATCGAGGTGGTTAGATGCGGCATCGATACCAGCAAGCACGAATATCTGGCTCTAGGATCAAGAGCCAATCCCGTCAAGATTGGTTCTCTAGGACGGCTGGTCGCTAAAAAGGGCATGGACGATCTGATTTTAGCTCTGAGTTTACTGGAGCAAAAAGGCATTGATTTTCAGCTAGAAATTGCTGGTGGGGGCAGTCTCAGGAGTGAACTGGAACAAATGGCGATCGCCAAAAACTTAGCCGACAAGATAAAATTTATCGGCACCATACCCCATGAACAGGTTTATGACTGGATGAAGGGTTTAGATTTGTTTGTTCTCGCCTGCAAGCAAGATGAAAAGGGTGATCAAGACGGAGTTCCTGTAGTTTTGATGGAGGCAATGACTATCGGTGTGCCCGTGGTGTCAACCCGAATTTCTGGCATTACTGAACTAATCGAGCATGAATCATCGGGGTTTTTAGCTCATTCTAACGATCCAACTTCTTTAGCTGTGACCATCGAACAGCTTTTACAGCAGTCTGATTTGGCGGCTATTACTCAAGCCGCCCGCCAGAGAGTTGTCGAAGAATTTGAACTGACGACCAACGTCAATCGGCTAATAGCTATTTTTAACGCTTAATTTTTGCTTGTTCTTGTTCGAGTCGAATCCCATTACTCTGTTGACATTTTTATCTCTTAGTACCAAAAAACACTTTAAATCCCATGAAATCGCCCAAACATCGTATGGTTATCATTTCTCCCGTGAGAAATGAAGGGAATTTTATCCAAGGAATTTTAAATTCCATGATCGGTCAGACTATCAAACCTGTTGAATGGATTATTGTTGATGATGGTTCATCCGACGAAACATTCACCATTGCTAGCGAGGCGGCAAAACTTTATGACTGGATTCGCGTTGTCAAAAAAATTGACCGAGGATTTCGGGCTGTAGGACCAGGGGTAGTAGAAACTTTCTATTATGGATATCAGCAAATTCAGAGCGAGGGATATGATTTTATCTGCAAGATGGATGCAGATTTAGAATTACCTTCCCGCTATTTTGAGACTTTGCTCGCTCTTTTTGAACGCGATCCCTATTTGGGTGCGGCCAGCGGCAAACCGTTTTTGCAAGAAGACGGACAGCTAGTAGAGGAGCGCACTCACGATGAGATGGTATGTGGTCAGATAAACTTTTATCGTCGCCAATGCTTTGATGATATTGGCGGTTTTGTGCGCGAAGTTCACTGGGACGGAATCGCTTTTCATCGAGCCAGAATGGAAGGTTGGAGAACACGTAGTATTCGTCATCCCGACCTTAACTATATCCATAGACGCTTGATGGGGTCATCAGAAGCAGGAATTATTCGGGGCAGAATGCGCTGGGGCAAAGGTCAATATTTTATGGGAACCCATCCCTTATTTTTGCTGGCGATTACCTGCTATCGCATGCTGGAACGACCTTTTGTGCTGGGAGGAATGATGATCTTTGTGGGCTACTGTCGTGCCTACTTTAGCTCGCTGGGGCGTTATGAAAATTATGCGTTTCGGCAATCGCTTCATGCCTGGCAGATGGAACGGTTAAAACTAGGCAAGCGGCTCGAAGATATTCCCGTAATTAGTTCGAGTCAGTTGTTAGAGAGCGATCGCAATAGCTCTTCGCAAAAGCTAACTATGTAAGTAGTTATTAGGTAAAGTAGTCAGTCCACAGCGCGTTAGCGCCACCCTTCGTGGATACCGCTTCGCCTATGGGTAGTGGGTGCATTAGAAGATAGCACTCTTTTGGTCTGTAGTTTTGGTGTGGCAGAGTAGTTGCGTGTTTTGAGATGGAAGCAAATAAATTCAAATTTAAATATAGAGCCGATCTAGACGGTCTAAGGGCAGTATGTGTCCTGGCAGTAATATTTTTTCATGCTGGCTTTACCTTTCTGGCAGGGGGTTATGTCGGCGTAGATGTTTTTTTTGTGATTAGCGGTTATTTGATTACGAGCATTGTCCATAAGGATCTAAAAGCCAATAAATTTTCTTTTAAACAGTTTTATAAAAAGCGAGGGGCAAGATTACTCCCCGCCCTCCTGATTACCTTGATGGTCACGGGTCTGTTTGGCTTTATCTTTTATGACAACAAGAGCCTCGATAATTTGGGACGAGAAATTATGTATGGCGCTTTTGGTGCTGCCAACATTCTCTTTGCCCAGGGAGAAAATTACTTTGTCACGGATGAGTCTTACCGACCCCTGATTCACCTGTGGACACTGGGGATAGAAGAACAGTTTTATTTTGTCTGGCCTATTTTGCTGGTGCTGCTGTCTGCCTTGAGAGTGAAGCAAATTCTGGCGATCGCCTTAATTCTCTGTACGGCTTCTCTCGTCATATCGGTAGCGGCGGTAGAGACCAACCCGATTGCTGCTTATTTTTATACCCATTATCGAGCTTATGAACTACTAATCGGCGCGGTGGTTGCCCTGAGTATGATTGGCTTCAGGGGTAAGCTAGAGCTGAGTCAGAGGAAAAAGGAAATTCTGTCGCTGCTTGGGATTCTCCTGATTATAGTACCGATGTTCTTGTTTGATGAGAGCACAACCTTTCCTGGATTAAACGCCCTTTACCCCTGTATCGGTACGGCTCTATTGATCTGCTGGGGAGATAATACCTTGATTGCTAAAGGATTGAGCCTCAAACCCCTGGTCTGGATTGGTCTAATTTCTTATCCCCTATATCTCTATCATCAGCCCCTAATTTCTTACTGCCACTTCTTTGGTTTTGAATCCCACAAAATCTTGCTTTTGCTGGTGATAACAACTATCTCAATCCCCCTAGCTTGGGCAACCTATCGCTACATCGAGCAGCCAATTCGTAAACTAGCTCATAAACCACAGAATAAAACTTTAAATCGCTTTTTATCAGGCTCGATGACAGGATTAGTTGGTCTAGCACTGATCGGTCTCCTGTTTGCCAAAAGCGACGGACTAGAACAGCGATTTACCTTACTCAATCCTTTTGCTTTAGAAATCAGCGACAGTATGTCGCCGTCTTTTTATCAGTTTTTCGAGCAAGGCTATCGAGTTGCCCCTGGTGATTCGGGCAAAATCCTGTTTATCGGCGATTCCGTACTCCAGCAGTATGTTTTACCCGTTTCCCAGGGCTTAGGCATCGAACCATCTGAAGTTGATACCGTGACCCGTGGTGGCTGTGTTCTGCTCAAAGATGTCAAGCTGGTTGATCGCTATCAGGCAGCTTCAGGAATATCCTGCGATCGCCTTAGACAGCAGCTCTATCAAAATCAAAAACGCTATGACTATATCTTTATCTCTCAGAGCTGGATTTCCTACGGGACAGATTTACTCAATGCCAGTGCCAACCCCTTAGGCTCAGACTATACCCTGGCAAGATGGCAAAATTTTATTGATGAGACGGTAAAACACTTCCAACCCCTGGCAAATCGGGTAGTTGTCCTGGGGGGTCATCCGATAGTTGAAGGTACTGATAAACTTCAGCCCACCTTACTTAGCACCCCAGAATCCTATCGCTTAAAGCTGGAAAACCTAGAAGTAGTCAATCAAAATCATCTGCAAGCAGCCCAAGAATTTTTTGCCCAATGGCAAGGGAAAAACAATCTAGCGGTCATTAGTCCCCAAAATATCTGGAACGGTTCAGACAGCAAACTGCATGATGGCAAGTGGTCTTTTTTTGATAACGGTTTACACATCTCTCAGGCGAGCAACCAGTATGTTGTTGAGCGTCTCCAGCAGATGCCTGCCTTCTTTCAACTTACTCAAGCTGATTTTGAGCGCGATCGCCTGGGCAATTTGCCAAATCAATCAATTGCGGCGACACGTTGAGCAAGACAAAAAAATACAGATTTATAACCTCAAACAATCATTATGGTGACAGAACTAAAACCAAAAATTATACTGGGCGACTATCTTAAACATCTGTTGATTCGGACTCCCCTCCAGGAGCCAGCACGCAAACTTCAGGGTCTATCCCAGCTCAAGCGCCAAGTACAGCATCCTGAGATGAAGGAAATTTACCGCGAATCTGAGCGCATTGAAACCTGGCTGCGCCAGATTATTCAGCCGACATCTAACTGTATTGATATTGGCTGTCATTTGGGTACAATGCTGGAACGGATGCTCAAATATGCTCCCCAGGGTCATCATGTTGCTTTTGAGCCGACACCCTACAAAGCACAGTGGCTCAGAGAAAAGTTTCCTGAAGTCGAGATTTTAGAAGTTGCTCTAGCCGACCAGCCAGGCACGGCGACATTTTATCAGAACACCAGCCACTCTGGCTTTAGCGGACTGCGCCCCCACAAAAAAGAGGGGGATAAGCTCTTGGCATACCAAGTGCGCTGCGAACTGTTAGACAACATAATCGACCAGCAACGACCAGTCGATCTAATCAAGGTAGATGTTGAAGGAGGAGAACTAGGGGTACTGCGAGGAGCAACCAAAATACTAAGCTCCCATCGTCCCACTATTTTATTTGAATGTACCCAATCGGGCCTGAGCTGCTTTAACTTTACACCACAGGAGGTGTACGACTTCTTTCATGAGCAGGATTACGCTATCTTTCTGCCCAAAGATTTGCTGGAGGAGGGCGAGGCGCTAGATTTTGCTCGGTTTAGACGAGCGATGCAGTATCCTTTTCAGGCGTTTAATTTTATTGCCCAAGGCAGAGCTTAAAACAGCCCTGGGTGACATGAGATCGGCGCAATATCAGACGGAGGCGGTTGATCATGATGCTAGTAGCTCTGTTACCTTAAATTCCAGCAGGAGGAGAGAATTACAAGTTTGTTAGGAGTGGCTATGTCAGGAGCATTATTAGAGAATTTGGGCATTGTGATCATTGGCAGAAATGAAGGCGATCGCCTGCGCCAGTGTTTGCGATCGGTAGTGAATTCGACACCAGATATTATCTATGTTGATTCGGGTTCAACGGATGATAGTGTAGCGCTGGCGCAATTCTGGGGAATAGAGGTCTTGGAGCTAGATCTGACCCTTCCCTTTACCGCAGCTCGAGGCAGAAACGAGGGGCTATCAAGGCTGCTACAGCTCAACCCCGACCTTACTTTGGTGCAGTTTGTTGATGGTGACTGCGAAGTTGTCCCTGGCTGGCTCGAACGGGCTTATACGGCATTAGTCGAACATCAAGATTGGGTTGTCGTTTGTGGTCGCCGCCGCGAACGTTATCCAGAGCGATCGCTCTATAACTTGATTTGCGATCTCGAATGGAATACTCCCGTCGGGGAAGCCAAAGCCTGTGGGGGAGATTCGATGATGCGCATAGCAGCCTGGCAGCAGGTTCAGGGTTTTAATTCGAGTCTGATTGCAGGAGAAGAATCCGAGCTGTGTCTGAGGTTACGCCGCCAGGGTGGGAAAATCATGCGTCTAGAGCAAGATATGACTCTCCATGACGCCCAGATCACTCGTTTTAGTCAGTGGTGGCAGCGATCAGTAAGGTCGGGTCATGCCTATGCCGAAGGCGCTTGGCTTTATGGTCAGGCTCCCGAACGTCATCGCCTCAAGGAAACTAAAAGTATTTTGCTCTGGGGCGGAATCGTACCAGCGATCGCCCTGGGTTCTGTCTGGTTGAGTCACGGGTGGAGCTTAGGGCTATTTTTGGGCTATCCGCTGATGATCTACAAAGTTTATCGCTACCTCAAAACAAGATACAGCTCTCGTAATGCCCTGATCTATGCCATCAACTGCATTCTGATTAAGTTTCCCCAGACCCAAGGACAAATCCAGTTTTATCTCAATAAGATAAGAGGCAAGCAGCAAACTCTAGTGGAGTATAAGCGATCGCCAATTGACCCGAACAAAACTAGTCGCCAGTAGCCTGCGCTTGTTGCTTGTCAGCAAAATTTATTTTTGACTAGCTTTATTGTTAACTAGCCTGGCATGGCGATAAACACTTGAGATCTTCCTATTCCCCGACCTTGAATTACCGAGATAAGATTAACACTGTTTATGTTCAAAAGAATTATTCGTAAATTGGCTTTAGAACAGGGGAAATTTCCTCAGCTTTATCGTCGAATATGCCAACCAAGAGGAGAGGAATACGCGGAATATTTGCGTCGGCATGGCAAGTTTTATAGCCTGGGTGAAAATTGCAGTATCCTGACATCGACGGTATTTACCGACCCAGAATATATTCGTATTGGCAATAATGTTCATTTTTCCACCTGTACCCTGATTGGTCATGATGGCTCAATTGCGATGCTGAACCAAGCCTACAACGTCAAGCTCGACTGTGTGGGTAAAATTGACATTCATGACAATGTTTTTATTGGCTTCAATGCCATAATCTTGCCTAACGTGACCATCAATGCCAACACGATTGTTGCCGCAGGAGCAGTTGTGACTAAAGATGTTTTGGCAGGAAATATCGTTGCTGGAGTTCCTGCTAAACCAATTGGTAGAACCGAACAGCTAGTCGAAAAGCTTAAGGTGCAAACACGCTCCATGCCCTGGGCAGACTTAATCTATTCCCGTGAGGGCGGTTTCGATCAGGCTATCGAACCACGGTTGGTTGCTCAGCGAATCAACTATTTTTATGGCAAAAATAACAATGAGTCTTGCTGATTTAGAATAGTTCACGGTTGTCAGATTTATTGTTGGTGAATGGCGATCGGGGTAGGAAAAAAATGCTAAAAAACTCGGCTCTGACTGGGATAAGCAAATTTCTCGCCATAGGTAAAATTGGTACAGTCCTAGGGTAGAAACTACTGCTGGCGCTCAGGATAATGCCGAATAAAATTAATCAGAGCATCATATTTAGGGGAGCTATCCTGATACAAAGATTCTAAAGCCCCCCAACTGCCCCATTTGCGGGGCGCATCAACGTTATTAAAGTGAAGAAATAAATCTCCTCCTAGCCCAAACCACTGGGTTAAATATTCTTGGTAAATTGCGCCCATTCGGGGATCGCGATTAGCCGCAATAAATAATTCAGTCACCGCCTGATTGTTTTCTACCCCTCGGTTGGCAGCCAAATGCTGACCTCCTTCATAAGCTAGGAGCAGCAAATTTTCGGACGCGGCAAGCTCCTGATGTAGAGCCATGTTTTCATAAGCCAACGCCAACGCTCCCCCAGGAGGGCCATCCGCCACCAGTCCTCCCTGATTCAATTCTTCAAATAGCTTATTTTTGCCTCCATCCGCTTCCTGTGTCCAAGCCGATACTGTCGGGGCATTTTGAGGACTACCGATGTAGCTACCAAAATAAGGAGCAATGGCGATCGCATCAATTCCTGCTTCGGCATGGGATAGAGCTACTTCGCTCCAGCGATAGCTAAGAGCCTGTTCGAGTATGCCCACATTGGCTGCCTGTCCTCCCATCACACCAATTACCCGCTCTGCTTCGGCTTCAAAAGCTTTGTCCCAAATTTGCATCACTTCACTAGTGCGCTGACTGTACCAATCTGTTTTATTTAAAGATGGGTCTAGCCTCTGCTGCTGAGACTGTTGCTCAATCCATTTGGTTTGCTCTAAACGCCAGTTCCAAGTCTCATTGGAATACTCCACGTAAACTGCTAAATGGGGCTTGAGGTTATCCCGCACATACTGGGCAAAATTGGCGATATACTGGTCATTTGCCTGATGGGGCATGGTGAACCAAGGGTTGCTGTTAGTCTGGTTGGCTAGCTGCACCATCGTCTCTACGGGTACGCCCTGCTCATAATATCTCGCATCTTCAGGTTCGGGGCGATCGCTCCATTCGCTCTGACGCGAATTATTAGTCTGTTGCCAGTCCATAAACCTTAAAGTTCCAAAAGGCTCAATTTTGGCGAGGAATTCGGGATTAAAAACTTCCTGGTCGGCGATCGCCTCATAAGCTTCGGGAACGATCCGAATATTGCGGATATAGTTGCCCGTCTGCTGGGGATCGCTAGCAGTAACTCTCAACCAAAGACCCTGTTTAGAAGTTTGGGCGACTTCAACTACATCTCGCCCAGGAGTAGATAAGCTTGACTGTTTCTGACCATCAAAACCATAGTCCAGATTGCCTTCACCGTCATACAGCACGATATATCTGCCTGGGAGATAGCTGTTGTGTTCTCGGAAGATCAAAGTTCCGACTTCTCGATATTGCACCTTGCTTTGACGCTTTGGCAGCGACTCAATCCAGCCATGGGAATCTAGGTTCAATAGATCTGCTTCTTGAGTGTTCCAGACTCCTTGATCTTGGGTAAGCCACACATTAGAAGATTTAAATTCATTCAGGAAGGGAAACTCCGTCGAGTAATAATTAATCGGCGCTAAATTAGTACCCACAATTTTGCTACTAGTATTTTCTACGCCTTGGTAATTCAGTTTCCAGGCACCGACCGCAGCCAGACAGGATGACAAAAGTATTGCCCAAGGATATTTTTGCTTCAGAAACATCGATCTGGTTCTGCTTAATTTAGTTATTTAGATAATCAATCAAATGATATATTTAATATCATTAGAACTATCGCATTTCCCAGAATATTTTCTGCGGACAAATGCCTTTTATCTGCTAGCTTTGCTATTAATATTAACTCTCCAAAACATTAGCCTTGCTGTTCTCTAGAGTTTTTTTTCCAGAGTAGTCAAACAGTATTGATAATAACAAACCCACTTTTTTACCTTAGCCAGGTATGTTAATTAACTCTCATAGTTAACCACAAAATTAGACCCTCTTCAAGCTTAGCTGAATACATTTTGGCAGGCAGCGGTCACGGCATTTCTCCACTTTTGTCCGACTAGGCTGAAGATTTTTCAGTTCAATCCTCAGATTGAGTAGCCGAACACCATGAACAACTTGTCAGTACTAATAGTAATCGTTAACTATCGTACTCCCCAGCTAACCATTGACTGTCTTCATTCTCTAGAACCAGAGCTGCGATCGCTGCCTCAGGCAAGAGTCATCGTCACCGATAATGCTTCAGGCGATCGCTCTGTCGAGCTAATTTCCCAGGCGATCGCAACTCAAAACTGGTCGTGGGCTACTTTTATGCCCCTACCAGATAATAAAGGCTTCGCCTACGGCAACAATGCGGCGATTCGTCCTGCTTTAGAGTCAGAGCAGCCTCCAGACTATGTTTTGCTGCTCAATCCTGATACTGTGGTGCGTCCAGGGGGCATTATCAAGCTCTTAGACTTTCTCGAAGCTCATCCCCAGGTTGGTATTGCTGGCAGCCGTCTTGAGAACCCTGATGGTTCACCCCAGAGATCGGCTTTTCGCTTCCATACTATTTTGAGCGAAATCAACTCGGGCTTACGACTGGGCATCGTCTCCCGTCTCTTGTCGCCCTGGGTAGTTGCTCCCCCCGTACCCGCAGCAGCCTGTGAGGTAGACTGGGTAGCAGGAGCAAGTATGCTGATCCGTCGCGAGGTTTTTGAGCAGGTGGGCTTGATGGACGAGGCTTATTTTCTTTACTACGAAGAAATTGATTTTTGTTTACAGGCAAAAAGAGCGGGCTGGAACTGCTGGTATGTGCCAGAGAGTCGAGTAGTTCACCTAGTCGGACAAAGTTCGGGCATCGATAGTGCTAAAACGAAGAAAAATCGTCTGCCCCAGTACTGGTTTGAGTCCCGCCAGAGATATTTCCTTAAAAACCACGGTTGGCTATACACTGCTGCCGTCGATTTAGTCTGGGCATTGTGCCATAGTCTTTGGCAGATCAGGCGATCGCTGCAAAATAAGCCCGACACCGATCCTCCCCAGCTATTACAAGATTTTATTGCTAACAGTTTGTGGCTTAATATCGGTAAAATAAAACGCGATCGCGCTTGATAATTTCCCAACTAATTGTTTACCAGTACAGACTTAGCACGTTCTGTCTCTAGCTATGACCGATTCTTCTGAACTAACTCTTTTCCAGCAAATTAAGGAAGACTGGATTGCACATGGTCGAGACTGGACAAAACCTGGGTTTAGAGCGGTAGCGGTACAGCGTTTGGGAGCCTGGCGTATGTCCGTCGAACCCAAGCTGCTGAGAGCGCCCTTGAGCATTCTCTATCGGGCTTTATTTCGCAAAATACGCAACGGTTACGGCATCGAGCTGCCCTATAGTGTCCAGCTTGGACGCAGAGTGGTATTTGAACATCAGGGGGGCATTGTGATCCACGGTGACTGCGTTATTGGTGATGACAGTATTATTCGCCAGGGAGTGACCCTGGGTAATCGCTATCTCGATCGCCCTTTTGAGGCACCTAAGTTAGGCATAAAAGTTAACGTCGGTGCAGGAGCAAAAATCTTTGGCAAAATCGAAATTGGCGATCGCGCTCAAATTGGGGCTAATGCAGTAGTGCTGCAAGATGTTCCTGCCGACGCGACTGCGGTAGGTATCCCCGCCAGAATTTTGTTGCCCAAACCTGATTAACTTCAGTTTACTATTTAGCGCTCAATGTCCTTTTTTATCGTACGAAAGTTATCCCAAAATTCAAGATCCATATTGGGGGAACTTTCCCCCAAACCCCAATCTCGCGCATTCCCTTGCGCCTTGCGGCGAACGGCGCATCCGCGCCAGCGTCCCGAAGGGACTTTGCCTCGATAGAGGCTGTGGGTCGCTCGCCTGATGGGGACGTAACGACTTCCCCATACCCCTCCGTAAAAGAGTACTGCTTATTGGCTTGATGAGATTTGACATTTGGAACCGATCCTTAAAATATTTAAGAAAGACTGAATCTCCCAAAGTTCAACTAGATCGACAAGCATCCTTACACTCTATAGATACTGGAGATTCTAAAAATTTACGTTATCAAGCTAATTCACATTAGACATTTAGTATTTAGTTTCAAGATACTAATAAGAGTCTTAATAAAAATAACAACATAGTCAATCGAAGCCTGAAAACATTGCTTCATAGTTCAAACTATGGCGACAGAAAAGCAAAAACCAGCAATTAAGCAATTTTTAATTCATATCAGACATATTTGTTCTGTTTCGATCCCGCACTCAGAGTTGATTTACACGTCTCCTGCAAAGTGTTGCAGCAACAGATCTGCTGTGCGATAGCCCTCTTCATCTCCCTGTTGAGCAAACAAATCTCTTGCCGTTCGCAAATCCAAGATTGCTCTAGCATCTCCTCGGCGATCGTCCGCAATATCATCGAATCGGTGAATCAAACCGCGACTGTCTCTTAATTGGAAACTAGACCCCAAGTTAAAAGACATTCCTGCCCGTTGTAAATAAGCCCTGGCGTGGTTGGGATTCCGCAGGATGGCATCATCAAAATCCTGCACGGCACCAGCTCGATCAGACAGTTCGCCCAGAATTAATCCTCGCTGGTAATAAAAATCTGCCTCATGGGGATTGAGCCGAATTGCCTGGCTAATATCAGCGATCGCGCCGCGATAGTCTAAAATATCTACCTTGGCTTTACTTTGCTGGGCAAGTTGCTGGGCAGTAGCGATCGCTTCGGGCGATACAGGAGTTGCCGAAAAAACCTGTTGAGCGCTTAGGGGAAACGAGATCCCCTGTAAACAAACAATTCCTACGCTTAAACAGAATAATAGTCTAGGCGAAATGTTGCAGTACACGATATTAATTCCTTAAAAGACTTAGCCAGATCTTTATTTTACTGATTACTGATTACTCTATCCGTAGCTGCATACAAAGTTTGTAAATTATCCTTGACCGAAGCTTGGGAGTTATAAACGCTCGAACCCGCGATTAAAACTGTTGCTCCTGCTTCTACGACCAAAGGTGCAGTCTGAGCATTGATTCCCCCGTCAACGGCGATCGCGAGATTAAGGTTACGCTGCTGGACAATCTGCTTGAGTAGACGAATTTTGTCTAGCTGAGAATGAATGAATGACTGCCCACCAAAACCAGGATTTACGGTCATAATCTGGACTAAATCTACTAAGTCTATGACGGGTAAGATCGCATCTAAGCTGGTACCAGGATTGATTGTTACCCCAACTTCCATCGCCGAATCTCGAATCAAGGATAAGGTTCGGTGGAGATGAGTACAGGCTTCTTGGTGAACGATTAGGCGATTAGCACCAGCACGAGCAAAATTCTCGATATAACGTTCTGGTTCGACAATCATCAGGTGAACGTCAAGAAATAGATCCTCTAAACCCAAAGAACTAATTGCCGCTACCGTATCCCAGCCGAAAGAAATATTTGGGACAAATTGACCGTCCATAATATCAATTTGAATGGCTTTTGCCCCCGCCGCTTGGGCTTTTTTTACTCCTGTTGCCAGACAAGCAAAATTTGCCGAGAGGATTGAGGGTAGAATCAGAGTCTGCTGACTTGACGACACCTTTCTTACCCTAGACTTGCCAAAGCTTTCCTCCCTATCCTTGGGGCGATCGCTTTTTGCGGTAATCTGATTTTGCCAGAGAGCAATTCCCCCTAGAATTCCTGCCGTGTTGGGAATAATCGTCACGTCATCTGGTAGCTGGAAATTAATCTCTTTAGCTCTCCCGCCACCGATGTATAGATGATCGTAATGAAAAGCAGCCTTGAGGGAGGCGATCGCTTTTTGCAATCTTTTATTCCATTTCTTTTTGCCTTTCTTTTGAAGCTGCTGTTTTTTGAGCTGTTGCTCGTAAGTCTTTCCCTTACGAAAATTGTGGTGTGCTAATTCTAAATTGGGCATCAGTTTGCCATCAAGAAATAATGCCGAACCAAAACCAGTTCCCAAAGTAATAACCAGTTCGACTCCTTTACCGCTGATCGCTCCATAGCCCTGAATCTCGGCATCATTCTTAATTTTGACGGGTTTTGCCAAACGCTGGCGAATGGCGCTGGCAAAATCGAAGTCTAGCCAGTCATCATCCAAGTTTGCAGCAGATTTGGTTACGCCATTTTCAATCACTCCAGGAAAACCAATCGAAACCCGATCAAACGAACTCTGTTCCCTAGCTAAAGCACAAATTACGTCCATGACTGCGGCGGGGGTAGCAGGATCGGGGGTGTCAATTCGCAGACGCTCGGTAATCGAATTCCCGCTATCGTCTAATACCATGGCTTTGATACCACTACCGCCAATATCTACCGAGAGGGTATGAGTTGAACGATCTGTATTGTTCATAAGCATTAATTACGATCCAAAACTAGCTATTTATCTCGTTTGATAGCCACGACGCACCTGGTAGTAGGATTTGCTGTTGCAGCCTGGCTAACAATTTAGCTCCAAATTTCTCGGTCACAGCTTCGAGCGGATCTTGCCAACCTCTAACGGGAAATATGTTGGGAAGTAATTATGGTGTTGGTAATTTTGCACCACAATCTTGCCAGTAGTTTCAGTTTCGGTAGCTATTAGATTGTCAGAGTAGGTGCGATCGTGGATATCGTCTGCGTCTGCTTCGAGAAGCATTAAGAGGAGTTTATCTTGACATTATGAGAAAAAAATTAGATTTTCAAATTCTCTAATCATCAAAAGTGAACTTAGCTAGGTTTTCGATAAAAATGGCGATCGCCAACCGACAAAAATGCGATCGCCACCAGTACCATGCCCGTAAATTAAGAAGCCTCTTTCTTTGCGGTTGTTTTTTTCTTGGCTGTCGTCTTCTTGGCAGCAGTAGTCTTCTTTTTCGTTGTCGCTTTTTTCTTCGTAGTAGTTTTCTTTTTCGTTGTCGATTTTTTGCGAGTCGTCTTTTTGGTTGCGGCTTTTTCGTCCAGCAGTTCTAAAGCCTTCTCTAGGGTAATCTCTTCTACAGTTTCCCCTTCAGGCACACCGACATTAATTTTGCCGTGTTTGATGTAGTTGCCATAAGGACCTTTATAGATATTGACTGGCTCTTTATCGGCAGGATGGACTCCCAATTCTCGTAAAGGAGTTTTCTTGCTGCCGCCGCGTCCCCGCTTGGGTTGGGCGAGTAATTCTAGGGCGCGTTCGAGAGTTACCGTCAAGACATCATCTTCTTTTTTGAGCGATCGATAGTCCCGCTGTAGCTTAGTGTCTTCAGGGCCTTTAAACTCATGGACGACATAAGGACCAAAACGCCCCAGCGCCGCTTTGATTTTGCCGCTAGTGTCGGGGTGTTGACCTAACATGCGAGGCAGAGACAACAGACCTACAGCCATTTCTAAAGTTACATCGTCCTTGGTGGCATTAGTTTTACTATCCTTTTTGGGGATGGAACTCATTTTGGGCTTCGGATTTTCGTCAGTCTTATCTCCTAGCTGGACATAAGGACCATATTTACCGACTTTAAAGTAGATTGGCTCGCCAGTTTCGGGGTGAAAACCAACTTTTTCAGGGCCTTCCTTCTTCTGACGGATTAAAGCCTCAATTTGCTCGGGGTTAAGATCGGCAGGGGTAAGGTCGTCGGGAATGGAAACCTTTAGCGCCTCGGTTTCGCCATCTTCGTTCACAATTTCAATGTAAGGGCCATATTTACCAATACGGACAGTCGCATCGAGATTTTCCAGATGGATGGTTTTGGCGATCGCTGGTTCGATCTGTTCGGTCTTGACGTCGATCTGCGTTTTTAGACCTGTTTCTCCCTGATAGAACTTTTTGAGGTAAGGGATCCAGTCTGCTCCACCACGGGCGATTTCATCGAGAGTCTGCTCCATTTTGGAAGTGAACTCGGTGTTAACTAAATCAGGGAAGTGTTCTTCTAATAGTGCCGTCACCGCAAAGGCAGTAAAGGTCGGAATCAGCGCCTTGCCGCGCATTTGTACATAGCCGCGATCGACGATTGTACCCATGACGGTAGCATAAGTGCTGGGGCGACCAATACCTTCTTTCTCTAAAGTCTTAACTAATGATGCTTCGGTGTAACGAGCGGGAGGTTGGGTTTCATGTCCAATCGCTTCTACCTCTTTACAGCTTGGTTTATCTCCTTCAGTTAGAGGAGGTAGGGGAATTGCCTGATTCTCTAGCGCCGCATCGGGATTATCGGAGCCTTCGACATAAGCGCGGAAAAAGCCAGGAAAATCAATTCGTTTACCATTGGCGCGAAACACAGCATTCTCGACGCTGACATCTACGGCTATCTGGGTTAGGCGGGCATCTGCCATCTGACAGGCGACGGTGCGTTTCCAAATCAAATCGTAGAGCTTAAATTCACGTTCTTTGAGCTTTGTTTCTTTAGGGGTACGAAAAGTTTCTCCCGCAGGACGAATCGCTTCGTGAGCTTCCTGAGCGCCCTTGCTGGTGGTGCTATATTGACGAGGCTTAGGACTCAGATATTCTGTGCCATATTTTTGCTCGATACAGGCTCTAGCGGCAGTTATTGCCTGTTTCGATAGATGGGTTGAATCCGTCCGCATGTAGGTAATAAAGCCTTTTTCATAAAGCTTTTGCGCCACGCTCATGGTTTCCCTGGCAGATAGACCTAACTTACGGTTGGAGTCGATCTGCAAGCTGGAGGTGGTAAAAGGAGCATAGGGCTTACGCTTAGAAGCTCTTTCCTCGCGGTTAGTTACCGTCCAAGTCTTGTCGATGACTCGCTCTTTGAGCTTATTTGCTTCTGTCTCGTTAAGTAATACTACGTCTCGTCCTTCGGCAATTTTACCTGTATCGGCATCGAAGTCGCTGCCCGTGGCGATGCGTTTACCATCGAGGGTAATTAACTTGGCTTCAAATGGCTTTTTGTCCTGCTCTAGATCGGCTTTGAGATCCCAATAACCCCCAGACTGAAACGCCCGACGCTCTCTTTCTCTGAGTACAGTTAAACGTACCGCTACCGACTGTACTCTTCCTGCCGATAGACCCCAGGAAATCTTTTTCCATAACAGAGGTGAGACGGTGTAGCCAACTAAGCGATCCAAAATACGCCGCGTCTCTTGAGCGTGAACTAAATCTTGATCTACTTCGCGGCAGTCTTCTAAGGCTTTCTCAATCGCCTCTTTGGTAATCTCGTGGAAGACCATCCGCTTGACGGGAACTTTGGGCTTGAGAATTTCTAATAGATGCCAGCTAATGCTTTCTCCTTCACGATCTTCGTCCGTCGCGAGAATCAATTCGTCTGCGGTTTTCAGTGCAGTTTTTAGTTCTTTAACTACCTTTTTCTTCTTCTCAGGCACCACATAGATCGGCTGAAACTTATCTTCTATATTGATGCCTAAAGTTGCCCACTTCTTGTCTTTGAAAGCCGGAGGTATCTCTTTGGCAGAAGGAGGCAGATCTCGGACGTGACCCATTGATGCCTCTACCTGATAGCCAGAAGGTAAATAATTACGAATAGTACGTGCTTTTGTAGGAGACTCGACAATAACTAGTGTTGACATATGGGATGAAGTTAACGCAGTAAAAAGCTAGTAGTAAGTTTCTATAGAGACTTTAAATTGGCAATCTATACTTTCTAATCTATAGTTATCTTCCCTCAAACGACAAATCTACTAATTGAGATTTTTAGGCATGAAGACCGATAAATTAACATTAGCGTAAGACTTTGGGGCTATTTTTACCGTCACGAAAATTAATTTCTGGCTGACGTTCGATTTATTAAACAGCCAAAACGTAATATTCTAAAACAGAAACAGGATAGAGAGTTACAATCCTTTGTATAGCTCCTACAGCAATTTTTCAACTGTATTTATATCTGACTGTATCTAAATCTATGGATTTTTCTAGCACTGTAGCCTCTCAGCTCCATGCCGCCACAATTTTGCCCGAAGGCTTTGTAATCATCACGATTATGGCTGTTCTGATCGGCGATTTGATCTTTGGGCGTAGTTCTGCTCGCTGGTTGCCCTATTTAACCTTATTTGGATTGCTCAACACTATCATTGCGCTCTTTTTCCAGTGGAGCAACCCCGATGCGATCGCTTTTTTGGGTTCGTTTAATGGCGACAATCTGAGTATTGTTTTTCGCGGCATAGTTGCTCTTTCGGTAATGGTAACGATCCCGATGTCGATTCGCTACATTCAGCAGTCGGGAACGTCTCTGGCAGAATTTATTGCCATCATGCTGACGGCTGCCTTGGGAGGAATGTTTCTCTGTGGTGCCAATGAGCTAACCATGGTCTTCATTTCCTTAGAGATGTTGAGTATTTCTTCTTATCTGATGACGGGCTACATGAAGCGAGATCCCCGTTCTAATGAGGCGGCGCTGAAGTATCTCTTAATCGGTGCGGCAAGTTCGGCAATTTTTCTCTACGGTATGTCTCTCCTTTACGGACTGTCGGGGGGAGAAACAAATCTCAACAGCATTGCTGCTAAAATCACCGCTATTAACGGCGTACAGTCTTTAGGTTTAGCTATTTCTCTTGTCTTTATCATCGCGGGTATTGCCTTTAAAATTTCTGCCGTGCCTTTTCACCAGTGGACACCAGACGTATATGAAGGTTCCCCCACTCCTGTAGTTGCCTTTCTTTCCGTTGGTTCCAAAGCGGCGGGTTTTGCCCTTGCCATTCGCCTCTTGACTACAGCATTTGGCTCATTAACCGAACAGTGGCATTTTATCTTTACCGCCCTAGCGATCCTCAGTATGGTCTTGGGTAACGTGGTGGCGCTGGCACAAACCAGTATCAAACGGATGTTGGCTTATTCCTCCATCGCCCAAGCTGGCTTTGTGATGATCGGCTTGATTGCTGGCACAGATAATGGCTATTCCAGCATGATCTTCTACCTGTTCATCTATCTGTTTATGAACTTAGGTGCATTTAGCTGTATTATTCTCTTCTCTCTTCGCACGGGTACGGATCAAATTAGCGAATATGCAGGACTATATCAGAAAGACCCCCTGCTTACTCTTTGCTTGAGCATCTGCCTCCTGTCCCTGGGTGGTATTCCGCCGATGGCTGGCTTCTTTGGTAAGATTTACCTCTTTTGGGCTGGTTGGCAAGCAGGACTCTATGGTTTGGTCATCCTGGGCTTGATCACTAGCGTTATCTCCATCTACTACTACATCCGCGTGGTCAAAATGATGGTAGTAAAAGAGCCTCAAGAGATGTCTGAGTCGGTCAAAAACTATCCGACAATTAACTGGAAATTGCCAGGAATGCGTCCTCTACAGGTAAGCATTGTTGCCGCAGCAATTATTACTTCACTAGCAGGAATTTTATCTAATCCTCTCTTTACCCTCAGTGCCAATTCTGTTGCCAGCACGCCAATTTTGCAGCAAGCGGTAATTACTCAGGAAATTCCTCAAGCTAAAGTTCAGGTTTCTGCTATTGAAGACCTGATTGGTCAGTAAACAGTAAACAGTAAACAAGTTTGACTTATGAAGCTCGCTACGGCGGGCTTTTTTTGTTCGGGCGATCGCACTTGGTAGTTATTAAAAATATTAAAGCTCGTATTGTAAAGTGTTTCAACAGATATATTTTTAAATTGGTGAATTTAAAAAATAAATATTATGTGTCAGGATCCACCACCAGAAAAAGCAGTTAAGGACAACATCCCTCAGCAAATACAAACACTTCTCGACAACAAAAATCTAACAAAAGAAAATGGATACAAACAAAAATATCTGGACGACCTAGAAAACTTTTTATCTAAATTCGATCAATACGGCAATGCTAAATATTTATTAGGAGGAGAAGAGCTAAACTCTTGTTGTGTTGAATGGATATGTCGAAATCCAGAAATAATCGAAGCCCTATGTTTCCGTGAGATTCGGATTGAAAACGCAATATTTTCCCAAAAGCTTGATTTAGACTATATCAGTTTAAAAGTACCACTGACTTTTTACAACTGCCAATTTAAAAGGATCTTACAACTTCGCCATGCAAAGTTACGCTATCTCTGTCTAGATAAGTCTACCTTCTTGAAAGGGAATCAGACAGATGAAAAAGTCGCGATAGATGCAGATGGAATATATGTCGAAGGACCCGTCTATCTGAGACACAAATTTGAAGCTCACGGGAACATTAAACTATTGGGCGCTAAGATTACCGATGTGCTGTATTGTGGAGAAACTGGCAAGCAGACGGATGTTTATCCTTCTCAATTTATCAATCCTGAAAACAAAGTTCTAGAACTCGACCGAGCTAATATTGATAAAGGTGTTTTCCTACAAGGAGCTAAAGTCAAAGGGAAGATAAGCCTATTGGGAACCACCGTAGGCAAAGTTCTTGTCTGTAAGCATAGCCAGTTTTTCTTTATAAAGGCTGAGAAATTTGGATTTCCTGGCAACATATGTTTGTTTATATTCGGACATCCAATAGGTTTGGGTCAGTTTAAACAAGATCCTGTAGTTCTCGATTTAAAAGGAGCAAATATTGAGGGGAACGTTCATTTTGAGGGAACAAAATTTCGTGGCAAGTTAAGCATGAAAGGTACATCAGTTGATGGCGTAGTTGATGACGGCGTAACTATTTACCGAAAGTTTTGGAATATTTTACTGAGGTTTTTAATTGATTTTGGAAATAAGCCTTGGCTCTCTCTTGTTTACTCAGCTATTCTGATAATTTTTGGCAGTTGCACAATATTTGCCCCAGCTCAAGTTAGGGGGTTTATTCAACCTCCAGAAAAGTCTAGAGAATTATACGAAACTGGTGCTTTAAAGTTCGATTCCATAGTCTATTCTGCTGATGTTTTTATTCCAGTCATCAATTTTCACCAGGAAGATTTTTGGCAGATTGCGTTGCCATCCGACTTTAACTCACCGTTTAAAAATTCAATGCCTAATATACCAACTAATTTTAAAGAATTATCTGGATATTTCCTTGAAGGAAACACAGACCTCATAAATTTTCAGATAGAACGAGATACTTTTGCAAATACGAATTACAATTTTGTTTCTGATGTTTTATCACCGAGATATGAACCTTATGAACCTTCTGTATTGCGGTTTAAGATAATGCAATACTATTTCTGGTTTCATATCGGTGCGGGCTGGGTTCTTACTACCATTTCAGTCGCAGGTTTTACTGGTGCAATTAGAAGCAGAGGTGCTTAAGAAAG